>DATARI010000038.1:0-28644 GCA_036264255.1 Acidimicrobiales bacterium
GACGCCGAACACCAGGCCGATCACGAAGCCGCCGAAGAACGCCAAGTAGGCGTGGACCAGGCTCAGGTACCCGGTGCAGATCCCGATGATCCCGGCCAGCCGGACGTCGCCGTAGCCCATCCCCTGCGGAATGAACCACCAGATGGTGAAGAAGAGCCCGAAGGCCACCGCCCCGGCGATGGCGGCTCCACTCAAGTGCTGCCACTGATGGTCGACCGCCGACGTCGCCACCAACAAGGGGACGACGAGGAGGAGGGAGGCGTAGATCAACCGGCGCGGCACCAACCGGTAAGAGAGGTCGGTCACCGCCACCACCACCAGGAGCGCGAAGAGCACACAGAACGGAGCCAGCACCAGGTCGGCTCCGAAGTGGTTGGCGGCCAGACCGAACAGTGCCCCGGTGAGGATGGCCGCCACCACCGTCCGGGCGGCCGAGGGTCCCTGGACAACCAGATGGCTCGGGGGAGGACCGCTGCCGGTCTCGAGGTCCGGGTCGGGGTCGGGGGCAATGTCCGGGGTGGTGGTGGGTGCCGCGGCTTTGCGCTGCTCGGCCGCCTCGGCCCGCTTCCGGGCTTCGTCCCGATGGCTGGCCTCGGCCAGCCGCTGGCCGATGGGGTCCAACATCCCGCCGATCGCCAGTCCGGCAACGGTCGCCCCGGCGACAAGCACTGCGTTCACCCGAAGAAAGGTACCGGAGGAACCTCACCGGCGGGCTGATCATCTCCCCGGGGACCGCCCGGCCCGCCGCCAGGGAGATGGCGTCAGCTGAGCGCGGGCTCGTAGTAGGGGTTGGCCCCGCGGTCGTGGTCGGTGACGTCGACCACCTTGGTCAGCTCGGGGATGGCCTCCCGCAACATGACCTCGATGCCCTCGGACAAGGTGGCCTTGGCCATCCCGCACCCCTGGCAACCGCCGCTCAGCCGGAGGAAGACGGCCAGGTCCTCCACCGCCACCAGATCGGCTCGACCACCGTGGACGGCGATGCTGGGATTCACCAGGGTCTCGAGGACGGTCACCACCCGTTGGGCCAACGGATCGGACAAGTCGACATGATCGGGGATCCCACCGGTTGGAGGGGCGGGCGGCAGGTTCGGATTGACCAGCACCAGACCTCCGTCCCCGGACGACACGTCGAGGACGGCTCCCTGGAGCCGATCGATGCTGGCCTGGGGCACTACCACCGACAGACCATCGTCTTCCCGGACCGCATCCCAGATGTCGGCATCGGCGGTGGTGCGGAAGTAGATGTCGTAGGTGAATGCACCGTCGGCGGCGCCGGTGATGTCGACCCACAAGGACAGCGACGCCGGGTCGGGGTAGCCGCCGAGGGCGTCGCCGACCACCGACCGAGCCCCGGAAGTGACGGTCAAGACCGGACGACGAGGTTCACGGGGTTGGCTCACGCCTGTCATCATAAGAGCGTGACTCCAGCCCGCCCGCAGGTTCCCACCGACGCCCACGAATGGATCAGCTTCAAGGACCCGGACGAGGAACGGACGTGGCAGTTCGACGTGACGTTTCTCACCAGCGCCTGGACCTGTATCTACGGCCAGGGCTGCCAGGGCGTGTTGACCGGGCCCGCCCCCGAGCTCGTCCAGGGCTGTTGCTCCTACGGTGCCCACTTCACCGGCAAGAAGGATGCCCGCGCCGTCGAGAAGGCGGCGACCGATTTGACCCCGGACCTCTGGCAGTTCCATCGGCAGGGACGCAAGGGCGTAGTGAAGAAGTTGCCGGACGGCGAACTCGCCACCCGCATGGTCGACGGCGCCTGCATCTTCTTGAACCGACCCGGCTTCCCGGCCGGGCCCGGCTGCGCGCTGCACAAGTCCGCCGAGCGGCAAGGGGTGAGCCACGTCGAGACCAAGCCGGAGGTGTGTTGGCAACTTCCCCTCCGGCGAGAGGACGAGACATCACCCGACGGCCATGTCACCTCGGTGATTCGCCAGTGGGACCGGCGCCACTGGGGAGAGGGGGGCGAAGAGTTCCACTGGTGGTGCACCGAGGACCCCGCCGCCTTCGTCGGGCACGAGCCGGTGTATGTGAGCATGCGGACCGAACTGGTGACAATGGCCGGCAAGAAGGTCTATCGGCGGCTCAGCGCCTACCTCGATGAACGGATGATGCCCCGGACCAAGGTCGCCCTTCTCCCCCACCCGGCGGCCCGGGGGTAACGCCGGCCGCCGCTACTCGGCCAGAGGGTCGTCCTCGGCATAGGTGGCCCGGCTCGGGGCGGTTCCCAGGATCTCGTCGTACTCGTCTTCGGTGGCCAGGCACCACGAAGCGTGCTTGTCGTCGGGCTCGGCGCCGCATTCCGGGCAACTCCGGTTGGCGGTCGCGACCGAGCGCTTCAGACTGCGTGCTTCCTCGAAGCGGCGATGCCGACCCTTCTTCACCGAAACGACTCCTTGTCCCCGGACTGTTCCCCGGCCAGAGGCGGTGCCCAGCACGGCCCGTCGGGCCGGGGCAACCGCCATCCACCATGCCCACCCAGTGTAGTGCGGGTCACCGGTGGTCGTAGCGCGGAAATCGCCCCTGTACGATCGTTGGGTGCCCGAAGGATTCGACCCCCAAGCCATGATCGACAGGTTCCGAGCCAGGGCGAATGCCGTCCGCACCCGGGGGCTTCCCCCCATCGAGGGCCCGGAGCGCCTCCGCTTCAAAGAGCAGATGCAGGCCGACTTCATGGACTACGCGATGCTGGGTGACGCCGAGGCCGAGTTGGTGGATGGCATTCTCACCCTCCGGATCGACCTGCGCCCGAAGGACGGCAGCGAAAGCGGCTGAGGCCGCTCTGACCCCCGTGAGGCGGAGGGGACAGTCAGCCTCCGTAGTTCATGCGGGTGTCCTCCATCCGGAGCACCTCGACGGCGGCGTCCGGCGGGCCACCACCATCACCCGCGGCCAGCTCGCCGGCGTTCACCACCTCGCCGATGAACAGCGCGTGACTGCCCACCTCGCCGGGGGCGATTTCCGTCTCCACGGTGTGACGCACCTCGCAGGCCAACCAACCGACCGCCGAAGGAAGCGCCGGCAGCCCGTCACCGACTTCGATCACCAGTTCTCCCTGGATGGCGGTGATCGTCCCATCGGGTCCGAACTCGATGTCCCGGGCCGGCTTCACGAACCGCCGCACGATCGACCGGTCGGCACGGGCGAGGATGGAGACAGCGAACCTCCCGCTCTGGCGGATCAGCCCGGCGGTGACCGAACCGGTCTCCACGGCCACCGCCACCAACTTCGGGTTGGTCGCCACCTGCATGACCAGATTGGCGGTCATCAGGTTGGCGGTGGTCCCGGACCGGCTCCCCACCACGAAGAGCCCGGTGGGCATCGACCACAACACCCGGCGGCGGCGGCGGTCGTACTCGTCAGGATCCTGGCCGTCGGGAACCGGACCGGCGACACCGGTCGGGATCGGCATGTCCTAGGACCCGCCTCGGGCACCCATGGCGCCGTCAGTTCCCGAAGGGGTCGACATTGGCGCCGGCCGGGGCCGTCGAGGTGGTGGTGGAGGGAACGTGGCCGGTGACCGCGGTGATGCGAGCGATGGCGGTGGCCATCTGGGCCTGGGCCTTGGCCCGCAAGGTGGCCGAGGTGGCCAGCAGCTTCTGGTTGCCGCCCGACCCGTTGTAGCAATCGGTCCCCGCGTCGTAGGCGGTGGCATAGGCGGTCGCCAGGTCGTCCGACAGTTGCTGGTCGGGCGTCGGGAGGTTGCCGTTGGCGGTGCCGGCGTCGGTGACCAACAGCCCGCACACCGATCGGATCTCGCCGGCCGGGTCGCGCTGGCTGAAGGCCAGGTTCACGTTCTTGATGTCAACCTCGACGGTCCCGATCGATGAACCGGCCCCCGCTCCTGAGACCCATTCGGTGACCTGATGGGCCGGGGTCCCCGCCTGTTCCTGGCCGGCACAGCCGGCGAGGGCGATCGAGCCGATCACCACCGCGGTGGTCACCGCGCCCACCCGCCCCCGGGAGAACGAACCCAGCCTCAAGCCGGGAACCCGGTGCGGTCGGACTGCCACGAGGGGTCGAGTTGGCGGAGGAACATGGCACAGCGTTCCTCCTCGCCGTGCTCACCGATGGATCCGGCCGCGGAGCGCAGACCGTCGAGGCACCGCAGGAATGGGCGGTTCTCATCGTGGGCCCACCGGACCGTCCCCGACCCCTTCCAGCCGGCCCCCCGGAGAGCATCGAGGCCCCGGTGGTAGCCGACCCGGAAGCAGGCGTAGGCCTCCACGTCGTCCCGGGCCAGCGACCCGAGGGCCGCCCAGGCCGCCAGCGACTTGGGGTCGGAGCGGACGACGTCGGCGACGGCATGGCGGCGCCTCTCCCCGGGTTGGGCCAGAGCCGAGTCGAGGGCGGCGGTGACCGCCTCCGACTCCGGCGGCAGGATCGTCTCGGGGAGGCCGGCCGTCAACCTCACCGGTGACGCGTCGGAGGCCGGTTGAGAAGCGCTGCTCATGATCAGCAGTGTAGGGCGACGCCCGCGTTCCTCCCCTTCGGGGCGGCAGGAACCCGGCTCAGACGAAGCGGACCAGGTGATAGTCCTTCTTGCCCCGGCGCACCACCAGGTAGCGGCCGGCCACCAGATCGTCGGCGGTGAGGGTCCGGCCCACCTCGGTCTCCCGATGATTGTTCACGTAGGCGCCGCCCTGCTCGATGAAGGAGCGGGCCTGGCTCTTCGACCCCGCCCCCGACTCCACCAACAGGTCCACCAGCGACAGCCCTTCGCCATCGAGGCGGGTCCGGGCGAACTCGGTGGACGGGGCGTCGGAGAAGACGTCGAGGAGGGATCGCTCATCCAGGTCCGCTACCTCCCCGCCGAACAGGGCCGCGGCGGCGGCCTCGGCTCGTACTGCCTCTTGCTCGCCGTGCACCAGGGCGCACACCCGACGGGCCAACTCCCGTTGTGCCTCCCGGCGCTCGGGGTGCTCGGCGGTGACCTGATCGAGAGCCAGGATCTCATCGTGGGAGAGGAAGGTGAAGTAGCGCAGGTAGGAACCGACCATCGCGTCCTCGGTGCGGACGAAGAATTGGTACAGCTGGTAGGGGCTGGTCCGGTTGGCGTCGAGCCACACCGTCCCGGTCTCGCTCTTGCCGAACTTGGTCCCGTCCGCCTTCAGCACCAGCGGAGTGGTCAACCCCCAGGCCTCCGCCTGGCGCACCTTCCGGATCAAATCGATGCCCATGGTGATGTTGCCCCACTGGTCACTTCCCCCCAGCTGGAGTGTGCACTGGCAGTGGTCGAACAGCTGGAGGAAGTCATAGGCCTGGAGCAGCATGTAGCTGAATTCGGTGAAGGAGATGCCCTGCCCGTCCCGATCCATCCGGGACCTGACCGACTCCTTGGCCACCATCTGGTTGACCGTGAAGTGCTTGCCGACGTCCCGGAGGAAATCGAACAACTTCATCTCGGCCAACCAGTCGGCGTTGTTCATCAGACGGGCCTGGGAGTCGCCGGCCTCGGGGGCGAAGTCGAGGAACCGCTCCAGCTGGTGCTGGATGCCCTGAAGATTGCTCCGGAGCGACTCGGCCGACAGCAGGGACCGCTCCTCCGACCGGCCGCCGGGATCGCCGATGAAGCCGGTGCCGCCTCCGGCCAGGGCGATGGGTTGATGGCCGGCCAGCTGCAGGCGGCGCAGGTTGCAGACCTGGAGGAGGTGTCCGACGTGGAGGCTGTCGGCGGTGGGGTCGAATCCGGTATAGGCGGTGAGCCGGTCGGTGTCGAGGCGTCCCTCGAGGGACGGGTCGGTCATCTGGTGGATGAGCCCCCGAAAGCGGAGGTCCTCGGCAAGTCCGGACATGGCCTCAGCCTGCCACGTCGGCAAGCCCCGCCGACCCACTGGCCGCCACCCCTCGGCACCATCGGGCCGCCGCGTCGGCCCCGGTGTCGAATCGGACCGATACGCTCGCATCGCCGGTCGTCGGAGATCGAAGCGGCTTTCCCCCAGGAATCAAGGAGTTCGCGGTGACAAATCCCTACCTCGAAGGCAACTTCGCCCCGGTGCTCGAAGAGATGACCGAGGACCACGAGCTTCCGGTCACCGGCGTCATCCCCCCCGACCTCGAGGGCCACCTGCTCCGCAACGGGCCCAACCCGGCGATCGTGCCCGCCGATGACACCGAGTACCACTGGTTCACCGGCGACGGCATGATCCACGACATCTCCCTGGCCGGCAGCCAAGCCGTCGGGTACCGCAACCGCTGGGTCCGGACCCGCAAACTGGCGGCGGAGCTCGGCACCCAGCCGCCCAACGGGCCCTCGGAGCCTCTCAACGGACCGGCCAACACCCATGTCATCCGCCATGCCGGCACCACGCTGGCCCTGGTGGAGTCCGGGTTTCCCCACGCGCTGTCCCCGGACCTGGAACGGGCCCGGATCCATGACTTCGACAGCGGTTTGACCTCCCCGATGACCGCCCACCCGAAGGTCGACCCGAAGACCGGTGAGCTTCTGTTCTTCGGTTATGACGTCTTCGGACCGCCGTTTCTCCGCTATCACACCGTGGATGCCGCCGGCGCCCTGACCCGGAGCGAGGACATCCAAATCCCCCGGGCGGCGATGATCCACGACTTCGGGGTCACCTCGTCCCGGGTGGTGTTCATGGATCTCCCGGTGCTCTTCGATTTGGACCTGGGTGCCAGCGGGCGGGCACTCCCCTTCCGGTGGATGCCCGAGGCCGGCAGCCGGATCGGCGTGATGCCCCGGGACGGAGGCGATGCCGACATCCGGTGGATCGGGATCGATCCGGTCTACGTGTTCCACGTGCTGAATGCCTACGACGACGGTGACGCCGTCATCATGGACGTGGTTCGCTACGACTCGGCGTTCGATACCGGCCCCGGGGAGCTCATCGCCTCCAACAAGCCGGTGTTGGCCCGGTGGACCGTCGACCCGGCGGCCAACCGGGTGACCGAAGTGATGCTCGATGACAACTTGGTGGAATTCCCTCGCATCGACGATCAGGTGGCCGGCCTTCCCCATCGCTACGGCTACTGCACGTTGCTGGCGCCCGGGCTCGACAACGACGACATGACCGGGCTCGTCAAGTACGACCTGCAACGGGACGAAGCCATCCGCTATGAGCCGGGCGAGAACCGGTCGGCCGGTGAGCCCGTCTTCGTGCGGGCCGGTGACGGTCGCGGTGAGGACGAGGGCTGGGTGATGAGCGTTGTCTACGATCGCACCCGGGACGCCAGCGATCTGGTCATCCTCGACGCCACTTCATTCGCAGGACCACCGGTGGCCACCGTGCACCTGCCGGCTCGGGTGCCGTTTGGGTTCCACGGTTCGTGGGTGCCGTCCACATCCTGACCAGGCGTGACTGGTAGCATCTTTGGTTTCGCCCCGCCGTGTGCACGTTCGGTGACACCAACTCCGGCGCCGTGCGTGAGAAACTTCGGGAGCCCATCGGTGGGACGGTTCGTCCCGCCTGATCGACAGAATGAGTGACAGGCCAACCCACCTTGCCATCCACCGACCATTGCCATCGGGGCCCCGTGGGGCCTGAAGGACCTGCGGCCGATCGAGGCAGCCTGCGATTCGCCATCGGCACGCTCCGGGGGTACGAGGCACGCCGGGCGCATGGCCGGTAACGGCGAATTCCCGGGGCCGATCCTCGGTGGCCAGTACCCGATCCCCCGGAGCGCGGGCGGGACCCCCCGCGGGAGGCGAGAGGCACTTCGACCGACGCCGGAAGGCCGGATCAAGCCGGTCAAGCGGCGTCGCACCCGGGGCCAGCGAGTGCTGCGGGCGTTCATCATCGTCCTCATCGTGGTGGTGATGCTGGCCGCCAGCGGCTACGGCTACTTCCGCTACGAGTGGGGTCAGATCAAAACGGCGGCCTGCGCCAGCTGCGTGGCGGTGGCCAACGGCGCCCCCTACAACGTGCTGGTCATCGGATCCGATACCCGGACCGGGGAGACCGCCGCCCAGGCCCAGCAGTTCGGCAATGCCACCACCGCCGGGGGGCAGCGAGCCGACACCATCAAGATCGTCCACGTCAATCCGCAAGCCGGCACCGCCAGCACCCTTTCCATCCCCCGTGACACCTTCGTGACCCTCTCCGGCGTTCCCGCCTCGTCGGGGGTATCGACCAAGAACAAGATCAACGCCGCCTTCGCCTCCGGTCCCAACGACCCCAACCCGAGTGGCACCGGCGCCAACGGGGTGGTCAAGACCGTCGAGAACACCTTTGGGATCCCCATCAGCCACTGGATCGTGGTCAACTTCTTCGGGCTGACCGACGCGGTCAACGGGCTGGGCGGGGTGAAGATGAACTTCCCCTATCCGGTGAAGGACTACGGCGACTGCAACGCCAACGGCGTCTACTCCAACTGCACCGGACTGAACATCCCGACCGCCGGGTGCCAGGTCATCAACGGTACCCAGGCCCTCGCCCTCTCCCGGTCCCGGCACTTCGAGTACTACAAGGGCGGCACCTGGGTCAGCGACTACTCCTCGGACATCGGCCGCATCACCCGACAGAACCTGGTCATCGAGGCGGTGGTCAACAAAGCCAAGTCGACCTACAACCCGATCCAGGCGGCGTCGTTCATCTCGTCGCTCACCCACGACGTCACCCTCGACGATCAGTTCAGCTCGGGGATGCTGTTGAGCCTGGCCGAGCGCTACCACGCCTTCTCGGGTTCGAGCCTCCAGAACTACACGGTGACCACGGTGAGCGCCAGTTATGCGCCCTACGGGGGCGAGGCGGTCCAGGTCGTCCAGCAACCCCAGACCCAACAGACCATCACCCAATTCCTGGGTGGTTCCACCGGGACGGTGACCACCCCGCCGCTCGACGGTTATGGGAGCCCGATCCCGGTCCCCACGGTGACAGCCACCAGCGCGCCGGCGGCCACCACCGCCACCACCTCGAGCTCCTCGTCACCCCCCACCACCGCGGCGGCGGCGCCGGCGGTTCCCTCCTACGACCCGACGCCCTGCTGAGCTGTCGCACCGGGGCCGACCCGGTCAGCCCCGGCGGCCAACCCCCGGTCGACCACCTCGACGATCTGACGGTTGATCTCGGCGTGGATCTCCACATTCGCCACCCGGTCGGGGAGCCGGACCCGGACCACCGCCAGGCCCCCGTCCCGGATCCTCCGGTCCAGCGCGTCACGAAGGGCCTCGGGCCCGTCGTCGGGCCCGATCTCGTCGACCGGTAGGCCGAATCCGGCGGCCACCTCGGCGACGTCGGGAGCCTGGGGGGTGCCGAACAGGGCCTCGAAGCTGACCTGGTCGAGCCCCGAGGCGGGAGGGAGGAAGGAGAAGATCCCTCCCCCGCGGTTGTCGGCCACCACCACCGTGCAGGGGGCCGCGGTCCCCGCACTCCGCACCAGCGCCGACACGTCGTGGAGGAAGGCGAGGTCTCCGACCAGCGCCACGGTGGGACCGGTGGCCAGCGCCACCCCCAGAGCCGTCGACACCACGCCGTCGATGCCGTTGGCGCCGCGGTTGGCGAGGAGCCGGGGCGGGTCGACCCGAGCCCCGGCGAACGCCTCGAGATCCCGGACCGGCATCGACGACGACGACACCAACGTGACCGCGGACGGAAGGTCGGCGAACAGGCGCCGGGCCAACGCCGGTTCGGTCCAACCGCCGATGCCCCCCGGCCGGCCGTTGGCGTCGGCCGAACCCCCGAGGACCCGCTCGATGGCGGCCTGGGCGGCAGTCTCCGCCGCCCGCCATCCGTCGCACCAGGCGCCACTGGGGTCGGACCGAGGTTGGAGGCGGTCGATGACCGACCGGCAGAGGAGGGTGGGGTCGGCGGTCACCAGGGTGGTGACCGATCGGTCGGGATCCACCCACTGACCCCAGGGGACGACCGCCATCACCGGGGTGCCCGGATCGACGGCGGCGAGGAAGGTGTTGACCACTTTCGAGACCCAGGGCGACCCCAGCTTGAGGATGAACTCCGGACGGTGAGCGGCGACGAAGGCGTCGGAACGGAGGATTCCGTCGGCGGCGGCGATCACGGTGGGTCCCGGGCGTCGCAGGCCGGATCGGGGATCGGCCAGGACCGGCCACCCGAGCGCCGCCGAGGTCGCCGCCACCACCTCCGGGTCGCCCCCGCCGGCCCCGGCCACGATCACCCCTCGAACCCCCGACCGGGCGGCGTCGAGGATCCGGTCGACCGCCGCTTCCGGCGGGGCCGGAGGCACCCGTTCCATCCGGTACCACGGCTGCCCGTCGGGGCGTCCGGGTGGGACGCCCCCTCGTCCGGCATCCCCGAGGAGCGGTTCCCGGAACGGAAGGTTCAGATGGACCGGTCCCGGCCCCGCCGGAGCGGTCACCGCCTCGGCCACCGATCGGGACGCCAGCGAGCGCCAGGTGGCGCGGCCGGCGGCATCGGCCACGCCGGGATCGGCGTACCACCGCACCGACCGGCCGAACAGCCACTGCTGATCGATGGTCTGGGGGGCGCCGATGTCCCGGAGCTCGGGCGGTCGGTCAGCGGTACAGACCAGTAACGGCACCCGGGCCAGATCGGCCTCGGTCACCGCGGCGTGGAGTTCGGCGGCGGCGGTGCCGCTGGTGGTCACCATGATGGCGGGATGACCGCTGGCCATACCGATGCCGAGGGCGGTGAAGGCCGCCGAACGTTCGTCCAGCCGGACATGGATCTCCACCCCGGGATGGCGGAGGAGGGCGACCGCCAACGGGGTCGAGCGGGAGCCGGGGCTGACTACCGCGTGAGACACACCACATCGGACCCACTCGTCGACCAGGGTGGCCGCGAACGCGATCTGGACATCGGCGGCCTCCGGAGCCGACCCGGCGATCGGTACGCTCATGGTGGAGGACCCTTCCCGTCATGTCGCCCGAACCCACCGAACCCACCGATCCCAGCGACCCGGACGACCCGACCGACGCCGCGCTCCACGCCACCGCCATCGGCCACGGGCCCCGGCTGGTGATGGCCCACGGCTTCACCCAGACCGGCAATGTCTGGGGAAAGTTGGACGTCCTGTTGGCCGCCGACTACCAGGTGGTGCGGGCCGACCTGCCCGGGCACGGCGGCTCGGGCCGGGTCCGGGCCAATCTCCCCGAGGGTGGACGCCGGTTGGGGGCGCTCGGGGGTCGGGCCACCTACCTGGGGTACTCGATGGGTGCCCGGGTCTGCCTCCATCTCGCCCTCGACCAACCGGAGTTGGTTGATGCCCTCATCCTCGTCTCCGGCACCGCCGGGATTGAGGATCCGGGGGAACGGGCGGCCCGGCGAGCGGCGGACAACCGGTTGGCCGACCAGCTCGACCCACCCGGTCCCCAGCCCATCGACCGACCGGACCTCGACCAAGCCCGCGTCGACTCGTTCCTGCGCGACTGGCTCGACACCCCATTGCTGGCCGGGGTGCCGATCGAGGCCAACGGGTTCGCCGAGCGCCGGCGCAACACCGGACCCGGACTGGCGTCCAGCCTGCGGCTGGCCGGCACCGGCACCCAGCTTCCGTTGTGGGGACAGCTTGCCGGCCTCACCATGCCCGTCCTGGTCATCACCGGCGAGCGCGACAACAAATTCACTGACATCGGACGCCGGATGGTGGGGGCCATCGGCGACCACGCCACCCAGGTGGTCGTCGCCGGAGCCGGGCATTCGCCCCACCTCGAGGAGCCCGCCCGGGTGGCCAAGGAGATCCGGGCCTTCCTGCGTTCGCATCGCTGAGGTCACGTCGCCCACAGCCACACCGCCCCGGCCAGCAGGGCTCCGAAGGCGAGTTGGAGCCTTCCGGTGGCGGCCAGGACCGGCAGCAGCGCCCGCCCGGTGGCATCGCCGTGCACGATGCGGATCGGGGGGAGGGCCAGCGGCAGGGCCAGGAGCGGCAGGAAGGCGTAGACGGGGTGGCGGTAGTCGACGGTGCCGGCGGCGGCCAGGAGGCCGACCACCAGCACCCCGACGAACGGGAGCGCCACGCAGGCGATGTAGAACCAGCCGGCCGGCCGGCGCCCGACCCGGGCGGCCAGCGTCCGCTTCCCGGCCGCCCGGTCGGTGTCGATGTCCCGGAGGTTGTTGGCCAACAACAGCGCGGTGGCCAGCAGCCCCACCGCCACCGATGCCGGGACGACCAGTCCCCCGGTCAGGTGCAGGGTCTGCACGTAAAAGGTGCCGATGGTCGCCACCACCCCGAAGAAGACGAAGACGAACAACTCGCCGAAGCCGGCATAGCCGTAGGGGTTGGGGCCACCGGTGTAGAACCAACCGGCGGCCAGGCAGGCGGCCCCCACCGCCAGCACCCACCAGGAGGTGGCCCAGGCCAGCGCCAGGCCGACCACCCCGGCGACCCCGAAGGCCAGCATCGCCGCCCGCTTGACCGCCGACGGCGAGGCCAGACCGGAGGCGACCAGTCGGATCGGGCCCACCCGCTGATCATCGGTCCCTCGGATGCCGTCGGAGTAGTCGTTGGCATAGTTGGTGCCGACCTGGAGGGCCAGCGCCACCACCAGGGCGCCGAGTGCCCGCCACCAGGCGGAATCCCAGAACGACGGGGCCGCCCCGTGGACGAGGCCGGCCACTCGGACCGGCAGCCTGGCCGCCGAGGTCAGGGGATGGGCGGCTGCCGTCCACACCAGCACCGGGACCACCGCGGCCGGCAAGGTTCTCGGGCGGGCCCCCACCACCCACCGCTTGACCGGACCGGGGGCCACCGCCGCCGGGGCGGGGGCGCTCATCGCCCCACCCGATCGGGCCCCGCCGTCGGCGACACCCCCGCCACCCTCACGGGCGACGAGGGAACCTGTCGAAGTCCGGCTTCCGATGCTCCTGGAAGGCGTTGCGACCCTCTTGGCCTTCTTCGCTCATATAGAAGAGCATGGTGGCGTCACCGGCCAGCTGCTGGAGTCCGGCCAGACCGTCGTCGGCGGCGTGCAGCCCACCCTTGATCATCCGCAGGGCGATCGGCGACAGCGACAGCATCCGGCGGCACCAGGCGATGGTCTCGGTCTCGAGCGCATCCAGCGGGACCACCTCGTTGACCAGCCCCCAATCGAGGGCGGTGGCGGCGTCGTACTGGCGGCAGAGGAACCACACCTCCTTGGCCCGCTTGAGGCCGATGGTGCGGGCCAGCAGGCTGGAGCCGTAGCCGCCGTCGAAACTCCCGACGATGGGTCCGGTCTGTCCGAACCGGGCGTTCTCGGCGGCGATGGTGAGGTCGCAGACCAGATGGAGGATGTGGCCCCCGCCGATGGCATACCCGGCCACCATGGCCACCACCGGCTTGGGCAGCCGCCGGATCTCGATCTGCAGGTCGAGCACGTTGAGCCGGCCGATCCCCTGCTGGGCGATGTCGTCGTCACCCATGTAGCCGTCGTCGCCGCGGATCTTCTGGTCCCCGCCCGAGCAGAACGCGTCGGGTCCTTCGCCGGTGAGGATCACCACCCCCACCGATGGGTCGTCGCGGGCAGCCGACAGGGCGTCGGAGAGCTCGAAGAGCGTCTGGGGACGGAAGGCGTTGCGGACCTCCGGGCGGGCGATGGTCAGCTTGGCGATGCCGTCGGCCACGTCGAAATAGATGTCTTTGTAGACCCCCCGGCGTTCCCACTCGGGAAGCGGCATCTTCCGGTACTGCTCGACCGGGTCCTCGGGGGCCCCGCTGATGACGGTCTGGACTCCGGTGCCTGGGCTACCGACTCGACCGCCTCCGTCACCTGCCTTCTCCATGCGCTCACTCACTCCTCGCGTCGTTATTCGGCCGGCACCTACGCTAGCGGCCATGGCTGACCTGGTGGCACTCGATCTTCCCGCCGGCCAGGCATTTGTCGATGGGCTCCAGCGCATCTGGGACCGGGGGGACGCCGTGCTCCCGCTGGATCCACGGCTACCCCGACCGGCGGTCGACCAGCTGTTGGACCGGCTCCGGCCCTCGACGGTGGTCGACCGAGACGGTTCCCACCCCCGCGCCGACGGGATCCCGGTGCGGGAGGGGGATGCCCTGGTGGTGGCCACCAGTGGCACCACCGGGGAGCCCAAGGGCGCGGTGCTGACCCATTCCGCCGTCCGGGCGTCGGCCCTGGCCAGTTCGGGTCGGCTCGGCGTCGACCCGGCTTCGGACCGGTGGGTGGCGTGTCTGCCGTTGGCCCACATCGGAGGCCTCTCGGTGGTGACCCGAGCGCTGGCCACCGGAACCCGCTGCACCCTGCTCGAAGGCTTCGACGCCGCCGAGGTGGAGGCCGAGGCCCGCAAGGGCGCCACGCTGGTCTCGCTGGTGACCACCGCGCTGCGCCGCACCGACACCACCGGCTACCGGGCGGTGCTCCTCGGGGGGGCGGCACCGCCCGACCAGCTGCCCGTCAACGTGGTCACCACCTACGGGATGACCGAGACCGGATCGGGGGTCGTCTACGACGGGGTTCCCCTCGACGGGGTGGAACTACGCATCGGCGACGGCGAGCTCGGGGCCGACGGCGAGGTGCTGGTCCGCGGCCCGATGCTGATGCGCGCCTACCGGGACGACACCGACCCGACCCTCCCGGGCGGGTGGCTGCCCACCGGGGACGCCGGCCGCCTCGACGGGCAGGGTCGGCTGTCGGTGGACGGGCGGATCGCCGAGGTGATCGTGACCGGTGCCGAGAAGGTGTGGCCGGTGGCGGTGGAGCTGGTCCTCCTCCGCCACCCCGGGGTGGCGGAGGTGGCGGTCTGGAAGCGTCCCGACCCCGAGTGGGGGGAGCGGGTGGTGGCCTGGGTGGTGCCGGCCGATACCGATGAGCCCCCGGCGCTGGAGTCGTTGCGGGCGGCGGTGACCGAGCAGATCGCCCCCTGGGCGGCTCCGAAGGAACTGGTGGTGGTGGCCGCGCTGCCCCGGACCGCCAGCGGGAAGCTGCACCGGCGCGGGCTGTCGTAACCGACAGCTCGGTTTGGACCACCGAAGTGGCGGTGACAGGTTCGGATGGCCGGCGCCCTCAGTGGAACACGAGAAGATCCAGCGACTCCGCCACCCGACCGGAGAACTCCCCCGCATCTATTTTGCTGCGCAGCCGCGACAGGCCCGCCTGAAACTGCGGATCGGGAAGCAGCGCCAGCGTGCTGTCGGCTCGTAGGGCGGTGCGCTGGTAGAAGTCGCCGGTGGTCTCGGCGACGACTTGCTCGATCCGCTCGTGCGCCGACTCGACGAAGCCGGCCGACGTCAGCGCCCTGCGGATGGTGGCCAGGGTGGGGAAGCGCTCCAGACAGATGATGACGGCTTCGGGGAAGTAGGGGGCGAGCACCCAGCGGGTGGGGACGTCCTCGTAGAGACCCCGGACCAACAACCGTCCGCCGTCCACCAAGATCCGTCGCAGCTCGCGGGCGCAGGCGTCGAGGTCGACGACATGGTGGATGACCTGGGACGCCCAGACGCCCCGGAAGGTGTCCCCGGCGAACGGGAGGGCTTCGGCGCGCCCGGCGACCAGGGCCACGCCCGCAGACCGGGGCTTGGCCGCCGCATTGCCCCGCATGCCGGCGGCCGGCTCCAGCCCGACCATGGCCGCCCCTAACCCCTCCGCCAGCGGTCGCAGGAACCGGCCGGTGCCGGCACCCAGGTCCAACACCGGTTCGGATCCGGCCGGCAGGTGGCGGGCCACGGTTTCGACCCAGGTGAGGATGGATGCCTCCGGCAGCCGGCGACCCCGGTCGTAGACCTGGGCCATGGGGCCGCTGTAGTCCACATGCATCACCGACGAGACTAGGCCGGGGCGAGGTCCGGCGACCGCAACCCGGCCCGGCCGGATCAGGAGTGGGAGTGCTCCCGCCTCCCGAGCGCATCCACGAAGCGGGCGGTGACCATGATGAGGGTGGCGATCTCGTGACGTTCGCGCCGCCGGATGGGGGCGGCGCGCCCGCCGCAGACGGTGAACTCGGTCTCCGGCATCGACTCGATGAAGATCCCGGTGTTGGTGGTGTCGTTGGCCTGGTCCAACCCCGACCGGGCCCCCTCCGCGAAGGCGGCCACCCACTCCACCGACGGGGCGTCGCCGTGGACCTCGATGAACTGCTGGCAGTCGGCGTCGGCCAGCGCCAACCAGGAAAGGCCGAACAGGGCCAGCAGCCGCCCGACCAAGGCGTTCATCGCCGCCGGTGGGGTGGCGGCCTGGAGGATGGCGGCGGCGGCATTGAGGACGGTGTCCTCCCGGTCCGCCCCCATGCTGGCCAGTTCGTGGACGTCCTCCACTCCGGCGCCGGGCACGTTGCGGATCCCCTTGCACACCGCGTCGACGGCACCGGGATCATCGGGGAGCTCGACCACCAACTCGTCGATGGCCACCCCCGCCTGTCGCTCCAGCACCTCGAGGCCGATGACGTTGCCGTTGACCATCCCGATCTCCGCCGCCACCGCCGCCAGGATGCCCGGGTCGTCGGGGAGCCAGATTCGCATACGGGTCAGCATCTGTCAGTGGGTCCTCATGATGCGCACCCCGACCTTCATGGTGTGCTCGGCCTTGCCGGCGTAGATCCCCTTGACCGGCGGAACGTCGGAGTAGTCGCGTCCGCGGCCCACCGCCACGTGCTGCTCCCCCACCTCGCAGTCGTTGGTGGGATCGAATCCCCACCACGCCCCGGTCCACACCTCGACCCAGGCATGGCTCTCGCCGTTGATCTCCTCGCCGATGGCGGCCTCCTTGTCGGGGTGGAAGTAGCCCGACACATAGCGGGAGGGGAGCCCCACCGACTTGGTCATGGCCAGGGCCAGGTGGGCGAAGTCCTGGCAGACGCCGGCACCGTCGTCGAAAGCCTCGTGGGCCGAGGTGTGCACGCTGGTCACCCCCCGCACGTAGCGGAGGGAGGTGTGGGCCTGGTCCATGATCCGCCGGGCCGTCTCGAGCGGGCGGGAGGCGCGCAGGCCGGCGGCCAGCTCGGCCAGCTCAGGGCCGGGCTCGGTGTAGAGCTTGTGCGAGAGGTGGTCGGCCATGGTCATGGACGCGTCGTCCACCTCCTCCCAGGAGGCGTCTTCAGGCGGCTCCGGGCGCTGGGTGTCGATGAGGGCGCTGCCCACCACCGACAGCATCTCGTGCCCCCGGTCCACGTTGAAGGCGACCACCTGGGTGCCCCAGTAGTCGACGTAGGCGAACTGAGGGGCCACCGGGACCGTGACGATCTTGGTCTCCAGCGCCGTCTGGCCCCGCTCGGTCCGGGGGGTGATCCGCAGCTCGTTGTACGACGCCCGGGCCGGCGCGTTGTAGTCGAAGCGGGTCTCGTGCTCCACCCGGAGTCGCCAGCCGTCCACCCGGCTCACCCGCCCCCACCTCCCCGATGCCATTGGGTGGGAAGGTCCTGGGCGAAGTAACGGCGGGTGACGGCGTCGCTGACCGACGAGATGGAGCCCTGCAGGCGCTCGAGGCGGGTCTCCAGCCCCCGGGCCAGGGTGGACGGCGCCGAGTATTCGAGCTCGGCCCGGGCCAGCCCGACCAGACCCCGGGCATCCTCCCAGGTCCCGTCGCGCCCGGCATTGATCTGGTCGAGGCACTCCTCGGCCAGGGTGAGGGAGGCGAACGCCGAGCGGGGGAACAGCCGGTCGCGCAACAGGAAGTCGAGCACCCGTCCGGGCTGGACGACGCCCTGGGAGAGCCGCAGGTAGGGCTCGTAGCCGCCGCAGGAACGGAGCAGCATCACCAGCCCACTGTCGAAGACCTCGTCGAACTGGACGGTGGCCAGCTGGCGCGCCACCACGTCGGTCCGCTCCAGGCACCGGCCGAGGGTGAAGAAGAGCCAGGTCTGGTCCCGGCTCATCAGGGTGTCGGCCAGGCCGGTGATCCCCGCCACCTGGGTCTTGACGAACGAGAGGTAGGGAGCCGGACCCACCCACCGGGTGGACTCCCACTGGCCGGGCAGCGACGACCAGGTGGCGTTGATGTGCTCCCAGAACTCCACCGGCACCACATGGCGCACCGCCCGGGAGTTCTCCCGGGCGGCGGCCACCGCCCCGGCAATCGACGACCGGCTCTTCGGATCGGTGGCCAGCCGCTCGGTCGCCTGCCACAGGGTCTCGTCCTCCACATCGGGCAGCCCCATCACCCCGAGCAGGCGCCGGGCGGCATTGGCACCCTCGGCATCGCTCTGTTCGAGGGCCTGGAAGACGGAGACGTCGAGGATCCGGGCGGTGCCCTCCGCCCGCTCGACATAGCGGCCGACCCAGAAGATCGACTCCGCCACCCGGCTCAGCAGGGCGTTGGTCATTGCTGTTGCTGCTGTTGTTGGCGGGCGTTGGCGGCATCGCCGTCGGGGCCGGCGTCCATCGGAGGCCCGGCACTCACCGGCAGCGGTTGACGGACCTCGCCCATCGGGGTGGGAGGCCCGGTGCCGATCACCCAGGTGTCCTTGGATCCGCCTCCCTGGCTGGAGTTGACCACCAGCCCGCCTTCCCGAAGGGCGACCCGGGTCAGCCCGCCGGGGAGCACCCAGACGTTCTCGCCGTCGTTGACCGCGAACGGGCGCAGGTCGACATGGCGCCGGACCATGGTGTCGTCGACCCAGGTCGGCGACGTCGACAACGCCACCACCCGCTGGGCGATCCAGGTGCGGGGCTCGGCCTCCACCGCCAGGGCCAGTTCGTCGAGATCGGCCCCCGACGCCGCCGGCCCGATGACCAGACCCTTCCCCCCCGACCCGTCGACCTTCTTGAACACCAGCTCGTCCCGCCGGGCCAGGGCGTCGGCCCGAACCTTGGCGTCCTGGAGGTGCATGGTCTCGACGTTGCGGAGGATCGGCTCCTCCCCCAGGTAGTACTTGATCATGGCCGGGACGTAGGTGTACACGAGCTTGTCGTCGGCCACGCCGTTCCCGACCCCGTTGGCGATGGTGACCCGCCCGGCCCTGGCGGCGTTCACCACCCCGGGACACCCCACCAGCGAATCCGGCCGGAATTGCAACGGGTCGAGATACTCGTCGTCGATCCGCCGGTAGATGACATGGACGGGGACTTCGCCCTCGGTGGTGCGGAGGAAGACGTCGGTGCCGTGGCAGACCAGGTCCCGGCCCTCGACGAGATGGACGCCCATCAGCCGGGCCAGCAGGGCGTGCTCGTAGAAGGCGGAGTTGTGGACCCCGGGAGTGAGCACGACCACCGTCGGGTCCTGGACGCCGGTGGGGGCGGACCGGCGGAGGGCCCGGATCAGATGGGCCGGGTAGTCGGTCACCATCTGGATCGGCTGTCCCCAGAACAGCTCGGGCAGCACCCGGGCCATGGCCGCCCGGTTGGCCAGGACGTAGCTGACCCCCGACGGGCTCCGGATGTTGTCCTCCAGGACCCGGAACTCGCCTTCCTCGTCCCGGATCACGTCGATGCCGGCCACGTGGATGCGGACCCCGTTGGGCGGTGACAGCCCGTGGGCGGCACGCACGAAGCCCGGAGAGCTGGTCACCACCTCGTGGGGGATCAGCCCGTCGCTGACGATCCGGGCGGCGCCGTAGACGTCAGCCAGGAACGCCTCCAGGGCCCGGACCCGCTGCGCCACGCCGTCGGACACCTGGGTCCACTCCGCCCCGGTGAAGATGCGGGGGACCACGTCGAGGGGGAACGGCCGCTCCTCGCCGTCGAGGTCGAAGGTCACCCCCTGGTCCATGAACGCCCGGGCCAGCCGGGTGGCCCGGGCCGACACGTCGTCGGGGCCCATCTGCGACAGCGAGGAGGCGACCCCGGCATAGGGCATCCGGGCCGACCCGTCGCGGCCGACCATCTCGTCGAACGCCGCCTCGGTCAGACCACGGGCGTGTTCCCCATAGCCGTCGAACAGGTCGCTCACGCCCTTCAGCCTGGCATTCCAGTGTTTCGCCGGCGTTTCGCCGGCGCGAACAGCCGATGACGGGCGGGGTGGCGACCCGAGGCGCCAACCGGCTAGGAGAGGCCCCCGCTGGCGATCTCGAGGGCACCGCCGTCGATGACCAGGGTGTGACCGGTGATCCAAGAGGCGGCGTCCGAACACAGGAACAGGGCGGCGGAGGCGATGTCCTCGGGCACGCCGAGGCGGCGGAGGGGCAGCCGGCCGGCGATGTGATCTTCCGCCGACTCCCACAGCGCCTTGGCGAAATGGGTCTTCACCAGTCCGGGGGCCAGCGCGTTGACCCGGACCTTGGGCCCGAGCTCGCCGGCCAGCTGGCGGGTGAGGTGGATGACGGCGGCCTTGGAGACGTTGTACCAACCGATCCCCTGCTCCACCGCCAGCCCGCCGATGGAGGCCAGGTTCAACACCACCCCGCCGTGGTCGGACATGCCGGCCCGCCAGGCCGCCTGGGTCCACTCCAGATACCCCGACTGGTTGACCCTCACCGTCTTGTCGATGCGTCCGGTGTCGATGTCCATCAGCGGCCCGTAGTACGGGTTGGTGGCGGCGTTGTTGACCAGGATGTCCACCGACCCGAACCGGGAGACGGTGGCGGCCACGCAGGCCGCCGCCTGCTCGGGGTCGCCGGCGTTGGCCACCTGCCACGCCACCTCGCCCGAACGCTCGCCGAGGGCCGCGTCGATGTCCTTTTTGGCCTGGGCCAGGGCGTCCTCCTTGCGGGAGGAGAGCATCACCGAGGCGCCGGAGTCGGCGAACAGCTGGGCGATGGCCATCCCGATCCCCCGGGAGGATCCGGTCACCAGCGCTGTCTTTCCGTCCAGTCGAATATCCATAGGAGCACCATAGGGCGGACCGACCCCGGGGTCCCTGGCCAGGGGGAAGCTCGGCTTCTCCCTTCCCACCGGGGGACAACCGCGGCCGGGACACCGCCGTCGATCCCGTAGCATCGACGGGGTGAATCGTCTCGCCGGGGAGACCTCCCCCTACCTGCGCCAGCATGCCGACAACCCGGTCGACTGGTACCCGTGGGGGGACGAGGCCTTCGACCGGGCCCGGGAGGAGAACCGCCCGGTCTTCCTCTCCATCGGGTACTCCGCCTGCCACTGGTGCCACGTCATGGCCCACGAGTCCTTCGAGAACCCCGACACCGCCGACGCCCTCAACGCCGCCTTCGTCAGTGTGAAGGTGGACCGGGAGGAGCGCCCCGACGTCGACGCCGTCTACATGGAGGCGGTACAGGCCATCACCGGGTCGGGCGGCTGGCCGATGAGCGTGTTCCTCACCCCGGACCGCCGGCCGTTCTTCGGCGGGACCTACTTTCCGCCCGACGACCGCCATGGCACCCCCTCCTTCCGTTCGGTCCTGGCCGCGCTCAGCGACGTCTGGGGCAACCGGCGGGAGGAGGTGGAGGAGCAGGCCGACCAACTCTCCGAGGCCATCGCCTCCCGTTCGGTCATCGCCCGACCCGGCGCCGGGTCCTCGGCGCTCGGTTCGCTGGGCGGCGACAGCCAGGGCATCGATCTCCTCGACATCGCGGTCAAGGAGTTGACCACCCGATTCGACGCCGAGTGGGGCGGCTTCGGACCCGCGCCGAAATTCCCCCAGCCCACCCTGGTCGACATCGCCCTCCGCCACTCCCTCCGGCAGCCCGGTGGCCGTCCGGACCCCTCCCGGCCGATGGCGATCACCACCCTCGACGCCATGGCCGCCGGCGGCATCCACGACCACCTGGGTGGCGGCTTCGCCCGGTACTCGACCGATAGCCAGTGGCTGGTCCCCCACTTCGAGAAGATGCTCTACGACCAGGCCGGGCTGCTCCGGGCGTTCCTGCACGGCTGGCAGGCCACCGGCCGGGCCGACTACCTGGCGGTGGTGGAGGACATCGTGGCCTACGTGTCCCGGGACCTGGCCGGCGCCGGGGGCGGGTTGCACTCGGCCGAGGATGCCGACTCCGAGGGGGTCGAGGGCAAGTTCTACGTCTGGACCCCCGACCAGGTCGCCGACGCGATCAAAGCCGGGGCGTTGCGACCCGGGGAGGATCCCTCCCGCATCCTGGAGGCGGTGGCCGGCTGGTTCGGCATCACCGAGACCGGCAACTTCGAGGGGACCACCATCCTCCGCCGCCCGGTAGGCGCCCCCCTCGGGGGGCCGCCCGAGGTGGAGGCCGGCCGACGGCTGCTGTTCGAGGCGCGGGGACAGCGGGTCCGGCCCGGGCTGGATGACAAGGTGCTCACCGAGTGGAACGCCATGTACGCCTCCGCCCTGGCCGAGGCCGCCTCCGCCACCGGCAACCCCGACTGGGAGCGCTCGGCGGTGGCCATCGGCGCCTTCCTCGCCGACCACCTCCGGCGTCCGGCCGACGGCCGCTGGCTCCGGAGCTGGCAGGCCGAAGGGGGGGCCCGCCATCTCGCCTACGCCGCCGACTACGGGTGGTTGGTCGACTGCTTCACCCGGTTGGGGGAGCTGACCGGACGGGCGGTCTGGACCGAGCGGGCGGTCGAGGTGGCCGATTCACTCCTCGATCTCTTCCACGATGACCAGGACGGGGGATTCTTCACCACCGGCCACGATGCCGAGGCACTCCTGGTCCGGACCAAGGACCTCTTCGACGGCGCCACTCCCTCCGCCAACGGGGTGGCCGCCCTGGCGCTGGTCCGGCTCGGGGCCATCACCGGTTCCGACCGTTACCGGAAGGCGGCGGCGGAGATCGTCGACCTGCTCGGCGACCTGCTGGTCCGCCACCCCACCGCCTTCGCCTACACCGTCGAGGCGGCCGACCTGTTGCGTCGGGGGCTCACCGAGGTGGTGGTCACCGGCGATCGCCCCGACCTGGTGGCGGTGGCCCGGCGGCGGTGGATCCCCGACGCGGTGCTGGCCTGGGGCGAGCCCACCCCCTCCCCGTTGTGGGAAGGACGGGACCGCGACCGGGCCTACGTCTGCCGGAACTACGCCTGCCGGGTGCCGGCGTCCGATCCGGAGACGCTGGCGACCCAGCTGTCCGGGAGTCCATCGTGAGCAACGGGCTGCCCCCGCCGGCCGGGGTGCCGAGCCTGCCGCTTCCCCCCAAGAAGCGGAAGCCGGCCCGCAGCCCCCGCACCCCGAGGAGCGGCACCGCCCGGGCGGTGGTGCGCGGGGTGAAGACCCGCGAACGCATCGAGGTGGCCGGCGGCGCCACCCTGACCATCCTGGTGCTGTCCTGCCACCCGGAGGACACCACCGGGGTCGACCTCGCCTCCGGCACCCTGGTCCGGGCCCGGGTGGCCTGGCCCGAGGGCCATCTCCCCGATCTGGTCCCCTTCGACGTGGTCGAGGCGGTGCTGGCCGACGAGCCCGAGCGCGACGATCTGGCCCAGCCGGAAGCGGTCACCGTCTCGGGGCTGCCCCGGCACCTCGGCACCTTCCACGGGCGTCGCAACCGCCGCCTCCTCCACCAGCTGGCCGCCCCGATCGAAGAGCATGTGCTCGGGTTCCCGGGGACCTCCGCGCCCTACTGGGAGTTCCGGGGGTTCCGGCCCTCGCTGGCCCTGCTGGTCCCGACCAAGGGACCGGTCCTGTTCCGCCGGGAGCGGGAGCGGTCGGTGTGGATCCGGTTCGGCTGGGGGCGGAGCGACAACTGGCTGCCGGTCGAGGACCCGAGGGCCGACCGGGCCCTCGATGTGGCCCGCCGGGACCGGCTCCACGGCAAGGAGCTGGCTTCGGCTCTCGGCTTCAAGCCCCACTACCTGGTGGCGTCCATCAGCACCCCGCGCAACGGGCACTGCTACAAGACCATCCGGGCTTTGCTGCCCCGGGGCTGACGGTGCCTACCGACCTGGTCGTCATCGACGCCTTCACCGACCACCCGTTCTCGGGCAACCCGGCGGCCGTCTGCCGGCTCACCCGGCCGGCCTCGGAGTCCTGGATGCGCGCCGTCGCCGCGGAGATGAACCTGTCGGAGACAGCGTTCGTCGTCGACCGGCCCGACGGCGACTACGACCTGCGGTGGTTCACCCCGACCACCGAGGTGGCCCTCTGCGGGCATGCCACCCTGGCCACCGCCCACCTGCTCGGGGGCGGCCGGTTCCATACCCGCAGCGGGGTGCTCACCTGTTCGGTCGGTGACGACGGATCGGTGGAGATGGACTTCCCGGCCGACCCGCCGGTTCCCTGTGCGCCGCCCGAGGGACTGTTCGACGCCCTCGGCGCCGACGGGGACACCCTGGTCGGCAGCTCCGATGTCATGGTGGTGTGCGCGGCGGCCGACACGGTGCGGCAGCTGAAGCCCGATCTCACCGCGCTGGCCAACGTCGACGCCCGGGCGGTGATCGTCACCGCCGCCGCCGACCTCCCCGGGGTCGACTGCGTCTCCCGGGTCTTCGGCCCCCGGGTCGGGATCCCCGAGGACCCGGTGACCGGCTCGGCCCATTGCACCCTGGCCCCGTGGTGGTCGGCCCGGACCGGCCGCCGGGAGTTGGTCGGTGTCCAGCTGTCGGCCCGGGGAGGCACCGTCCGGATGCGGCTGGAGGGTGACCGGGTCATCCTCGGCGGCCAGGCGGTGAGGGTTTCCGAGGTCCGCCTCCTGGCCGAACCGGGCTGACCGGTCCCGTGCCCTACAGTCACTGATCGTGTCGGCCACCCCCCCTGCATCGGGATCGAGCTCCCCGATCCGCCCCGACTATCACGGCGCTTGTCTGGCCACGCTGGTCCCCGCCCTGCTGTCCGGCCCGGTCGGGGCCGACGGCGCCGCCGAGCGAACGCCGGACTGGCTCCCCGCCCCGGCCCGCCAAGCCCGCCAGATCGTCCTCCTGATCGTCGACGGCTTGGGTTGGCAACAGCTCACCGCCCGGAGCCAACTGGCACCCACCCTGACCGGGGCGGCCGGGATCGAGCGGTCGATCACCTCGGTGGCCCCCACCACCACCGCCTGCGCGCTCACCTCCATCGCCACCGGCCGCCCGCCCGCCGACCACGGCCTGCTGGGGTACCGGCTGGCCGCCCCGAACGACGAGATCCTCAACGCTCTCCGGTGGACGGTCGGGATCCGCCGGCCCCGCGACGCCCGCCAGGAGTTCCCGGCCTCCAACTACCAGCCCTACCCGCCGTTCCCCGGAGCCGCCCGACCGGTGCCGGTGGTCTCCCGGGGGGAGTTCGGGGGAACCGGGTTCACCGCCGCCCACCTCGGGTCCTCGCCGCTGGCCGGCTACAAGGTCACCTCCTCGCTGGTCGTCGAGGTCGGCCGGCTGCTGTCGGCCGGGGAGCCGTTCGTCTACGCCTACTACGACGGGATCGACAAGGTGGCCCACGAACACGGGCTCGGTCCCTACTACGACGCCGAGTTGCAGACCGTCGACCGATTGGTGGCCGACATCGCCTCCGTCCTCCCCGCCGGTGCGGCGCTGGTGGTGAGCGCCGACCACGGGCAGATCAACGTCGGCACCAACGTGGAGCTGCTGGGCCGGGAGGTGATGGCGGCCACCCGGTTCCTGTCCGGTGAGGGCCGGTTCCGCTGGCTCCATGCCTGCCCGGGCGCCGCCGACGATCTCCTCGCCACCGTCGCCGAGCGTTACCGCGACACCACCTGGGCGATGAGCCGCGACCAGCTGGTCGACGAGGGGTGGTTCGGCGGCCCGCTCCGTGACGGGGTGGCCGACCGGCTCGGCGATGTCGCCCTCATCCCCCACGCCCCGGTCGCCTTCCTCGACCCGGCCGACGCCGGCGAGTCCAATCTGGCCGCCCGGCACGGTTCGCTGACCGCCGACGAAATGCTGGTCCCCTTGGTGGCCATCGGTGGCACACTCTGAAGATGAAGATGGAGAGCGACGCCCCCAGCCCGTCCGGACATCCACCGGCCCTCACCCCCGAGGTTCTCACCACCCTGGACGGCCAGGTGCCGGAGACGACATCCGGCGAGGAGCCCGCCGAGGAAGTGCGGACGGAGTCGATCGAGAAGCCGGCCAAGCTGCTGCGGATCGGGTCGATGGTGAAACAACTGCTCGAAGAGGTGCGGCAAGCGCCACTGGACGAGACCAGCCGGGTCCGACTCCGGGAGATCTACGAGCAGTCGGTCCGGGAACTGGCCGACGGGCTCTCCGACGACCTGGCCGCCGAGCTCGACCGGGTCTCGATCCCCTTCGACTCCCCCACCCCGTCGGATGCCGAGTTGCGGATCGCCCAGGCCCAGCTGGTCGGCTGGCTGGAAGGGCTCTTCCACGGGATCCAGGCCACCCTGGTGGCCCAGCAGATGGCGGCCCGGGCCCAGCTCGACGAGATCCGCCAACAGGCCCTTCCCGCCGGCGGGGGCGTTGGCCCCGCCGCCCGCCCCGGGACCTATCTCTGATCCGCCCCGGCCCGCTGGAAGGTCCACGGACCTCGGTGCTGCGCGCTAGGGTCGGAATCACACAGCTGTAACTCCTCCACAGCCTGTGGAGAACCTGGGACAGCCGGCGTCGCCATGACAGAAAGGCGCCAGTTCGTTGGCATCACGGTCGTTCACACATCTGCACACCCACACCGAGTTCTCGATGCTCGACGGGGCCGCCCGGGTCAATGACCTGGTCCAAGCGGCGGTAGAGGACGGCCAACCCGCGCTCGGGATCACCGACCACGGGAACATGTACGGGGTCCTCGACTTCTACGCCGCCTGCCGGAAGGCCGGGATCAACCCGGTCATCGGCACCGAGGCGTACATGGCCGGCGAGTCCCGCCACGACCGGCCGGTGAGGCGGGGCAAGGTCGACGACACCGGTGGCGACGTCGACGGCGGGGAGAAGCTCTACTACCACCTCACCCTGCTGGCCGAGACCACCGCCGGATACCGGAACCTGTTGAAGCTGTCGTCGGCCGCCTACCTGGAGGGCTACTACTACAAGCCCCGGGTCGACTGGGAGCTCCTCGAGCGGCACCACGCCGGCCTCATCGCCACCACCGGGTGCCTGGGAGGGGTGGTGCTCCAGGCGTTGTTGGCCAACGACCAGGTGAAAGCCGAGTCCTTGGCCGCCCGGCTCCAGGACATCTTCGGCAAGGAGAACCTCTACGTCGAGCTCCAGGACCACGGGCTCCCCGAGCAGCAGAAGACCAACCCGGCACTGGTCGAGATCGCCCGGCGGATCGGCGCCCCCCTCCTCGCCACCAACGACAGCCACTACACCCACCGGGAAGACCACGTGGCCCACGACGCCCTGCTCTGCGTCCAGACCGGTGCCCTCATCGCCGACCCCAAGCGTTTCAAGTTCGAAGGGGAAGAGCACTACCTGAAGTCGGCCGCGGAGATGCGCCACCTGTTCGCCGAGCTGCCCGAGGCCTGTGACAACACCCTGTTGATCGCCGAGCGGGCCAACGTGGAGATCGAGTTCGGCCATCCGAGCCTCCCCCAGTTCCCGGTCCCCGACGAGTTCGCCGGCGACTCCTACGAGGTGCGCTCCGCCAAGTACCTGCGCCACCTGAGCATCGAAGGAGCCAAGGAGCGGTACGGCGACGCCATCCCCGCCAACGTGCTCGACCGGCTCGACTACGAGCTCGGGGTCATCGGCGACATGGGCTTCTCCGCCTACTTCCTGGTGGTGTGGGACCTCATTCGCTTCGCCCGGTCCCGGGGCATCCGGGTGGGGCCGGGCCGGGGCTCGGCCGCCGGTTGCTGCGTGGCCTACTGCCTGAAGATCGTCGACCTCGACCCCATCCGCTACGACCTGCTGTTCGAGCGCTTCCTCAACCCGGGCCGGGCCCAGATGCCCGACATCGACATGGACTTCGACGAGCGCTACCGCGGCGACATGATCAAGTACGCCGCCGACCGGTACGGCTCCGACCATGTCGCCCAGATCGTCACCTTCTCCACCATCAAGGCCCGGGCGGCGGTGCGCGACGCCGCCCGGGTGCTCGGGAAGCCCTACATCGTCGGCGACAAGATCGCCAAGGCGATGCCGCCGCTGATGATGGGCCGGGACACCCCGCTGGGGGCCTGCCTGACCAAGACCGAAGGGTTCGAGGACGGCTTCCACGCCGCCGGCGAGCTGCGCACCATGTACGAGTCCGACTCCGAGGCCAAAGAAGTCATCGATGTCGCCAAGGGCCTCGAGGGCCTCCGGCGCCAGGACGGCATCCACGCCGCCGCGGTGGTCATCACCGACCAGCCGCTCACCGAGTACGTGCCCATCCAACGCAAGCCGGACAGCGACAATCCCGAGGACGCCCCGGTCGTCACCCAGTACGAGATGCACGGCGTCGAGAACCTCGGGCTGTTGAAGATGGACTTCCTCGGCCTCCGCAACCTCTCGGTGATCGAGCGGGCCCTCGACCTCATCCAGATCTCCACCGGCGACCGGCCCGACATCGACAGCATCCCCCTCGACGACGACAAGACTTTCGAGATGCTGCGCAAGGGTGACTCGATGGGGGTGTTCCAGCTGGAGGGCGGGCCGATGCGTTCGCTGATGCGTTCGCTGGCCCCCACCACCTTCGACGACGTCGCCGCCCTGGTCGCCCTCTACCGGCCAGGTCCGATGGCCGCCAACATGCACCGCGACTACGCCGACCGGAAGAACGGCCGCCAACCGGTGACCTACCTCCACGAGGACCTGGCCGAGATCCTCGCCGACACCTACGGCCTGATGATCTACCAGGAGTCGGTCATGCGGGTGGCCCAGAAGTTCGCCGGATACTCCCTGGAAGAGGCAGATAACCTCCGGAAGGCCTGCGGCAAGAAGACAAGGACGCTCATTGCCGCCGAACGGGAGAAGTTCGTGGCCGGCTGCGTCACCGAGGAGTACGGCGACAAGCTGGGCACCGACCTCTTCGACATCATCGAGCCGTTCGCCGATTACGCCTTCAACAAATCCCACTCGTACGGCTACGGCCTGGTCGCCTACCAGACGGCCTGGTTGAAGGCCCGGTACCCGGTCGAGTACATGGCGGCG
>DATARI010000060.1:0-4838 GCA_036264255.1 Acidimicrobiales bacterium
CACCGGAAGGTGATATCCCCGCTGACCTGGTAGGTGCCGTCGTCACCGGATTTGTCGATCTGTTCGAGCACGCCCTCGATGGTGGGATACCGGCGGGCGTCGACCCGCCTCTGCAACTCCCGGTCCTCCATCTTGTTGCCCGATGACAGGCGGTCCACCGGCAGGCTCAGCTTGGCCGCCGGCTTCACCGCCGGGTCCAGATGCCCGTCCGGACCCACGTCCAGCTCGATGTACCCCTCCAGCCCATTGGTGCTCGAGTGGATGGCGTGCAGGCTCGACTTACCGTCGAACCACACCTGGGACCGGTCGGGATTGATGCGGTAGCGGGTCACTCCGGCCTAGACCCTCCGGATTCGGCGATACCGGTCGTCCCTCCCCGGCACCTCACATCTCCCGTATCTTGAGATAGCGGGCGATGTCCGGAAGCGATTTCACGACCAGCACGGCCACTCCGGCCAGAAACAACGGCATCACCAATCGGCGGATCATCCTGGGGTCCCCTTTCCAGCGGGTTGCATGATTTCGGTCACGAGCGCGAGGCACAGGTCCACCGCGTCGTCGACGGCGGCGGCGACGGGTGGGGAGAGGCCCATTCCCTCTTCGAGGCTGGCCGGTTGGCAGCCCACCACCAGAACCCGGCCGACGCTCCCGCCCAGACGTGAGAGGGTACTCAGCACCAGATCCGGGCTCATGTTGTGGGCGTCGAAGGCGGGTTCGGGGTCCTCCGGGGTCGCCGCCATCCGCCCGATGTCATCCTGATCGGGCTCGATCACCGCCACGGTCCCGGGCGGCTCCTGCATGGGAACGGCATCGGCCAAGATCACCCCGTCGTAGCCTTCCAGCAACTCGTAGGCCAGGTGCACCCCCCGGATCCCGAAGTCGGCCACCTGCACCCCGGGCGGGAGTGACCGGGTCGCCACCCGGTTGGCCACTTCGACCCCGAAACCGTCGTCACTCAAGAAGATGTTGCCGATGCCCGCAACCAGCACCCGGTGGGTCATGGCCCCAGGTCCCGGTCGGGGATGGGATCCACCTCGTCGGGATGGAAGAAGAGGTAGCGACCTTGCCAGTTGAGCTCCTCGGTGGCGGGGTCGTCATCGATGGTGACCGCCACGTGCTGGCTGCCGTCGACGTCCTTGAAGACCCCGGCCACGGTGGCGGCCATTCCGGCGAGGAACAGGTCCTGGGCGTCCGACCGGTGGGAGGGCCGCAGCCGTACGGCGCTGCCCTTGGTCACTTCCACCCCGCTGATCGACACCGAGTCGCTCCAGGGATCGACCGATGCGTCGACCTCCGGATCCCACCAGGGCGGAAGTTCGGCGCCCGACTCTCCCCTCGGCTCGGGATCGAGATCCGGGGTCGGGGTCGGGGTCCCCTCGCCGGCCGGATGGAGGGACCGCACCGCGCCGTGGAGCCGCTCCCACATCTCGGGGGGCATGTCATCGCACCGGTCGATGATGGCCGCCGCCCGGGGGTCGGTTCCTCTCGCCTCGGCCTTCTCGTCGTCGGTGAGGGTCAGGACCCGGAGGGCCAGGATTTCGTCGATCTCGGTGGAGTCGTAGAGGTCGCCGGGGCTCTCCGGAGCCACTTCCGGGCAGTCGTAGAGGATGATCGGGGACGAGAGGACGACGTCCCCTCCCCCGATGAGCACCGGGAACGCGCCCTCATTGGAGCAGCCGGCGACCGCGGAACGGGCGGCGTCGGGAGGATCCAGCAGGGAGACGAACAGCCCGCCATCCACGGCCAGCATCGTGTGCACCGCGATCAGGGAGTGCCCCATCACCTCATCCCGACGGGTGCTGGTGCCCGACCAGTCGGTCACGTTCTCCACCGTGACGCTGATTTTGAGGAACGACCCGTCACCCTCGGCCGGCCGGGCTAGGACACTGACCCGCCCGTCCACCGGGTGGCGGCTCCGGCGGATCCGAGCCCGCGCTCCCCCTCCGGAGGACGGGATCAACTCGGTGTCTTCTCCCCCGGTGAAGGAGAACGACTCCTCGACGGCGGTCTCGTCGCCGGGGAGCAGATTGAGTCGGGTGAGATCGACCACCTGGTCAACGGCTTCTTCCCACTCGACGTAGGACTTCCCCTCGATCTCCACACTGTCGACGGGTAGGAAGCTGCCATCATCGCCGGCAACTTCCACCGCCCGATGTTGGACTTGGAGGCAGCGGATCCGGATCGACAGCTGGGACACCAGGCCCGGATCGATCAGGCACTCGGTGCGCATGGACCACCGTTCGGAACCGTCGGCCTCGCTGAAGGCCCGGGGAGTGAGCACGCCGAATTGCCATCGGATCTGGTTCTTGCGGGACGACGCCCGGTAGGGATACAGCACGTACCCCTCGTACAGCACTGCGTCGGCCACCGCCCGGGCGGCGGCAAACCGGTCGAGCACCTCAGTGGTCATGCGTCGTCCACCCCGGCTTCCTTGAGCAGCCGTTCGAGTGCCTGGTCCCAGGTGGGGAGCGCCCGTTGGGCCTTGAAGGTCTGAAGCCTATCCAGCGTGTCACGGCTGATCCGGAGCCAGCCGCTGTTGGGAAAGTACAGGTCCATCACCCCTCGCCACACCGCCACCGGCAGCCGGAAGGACGACTCCAGGTTCCAGGGGATCGGCTCGGCGGCGAAGCCGGATTCCCCCCGGGTGAACACCGTGCCGGAGAACAGCAGGACGAGGGGGATCTCCCCGTCGGTCAGGGCGTGCAGGTACTTGGCCCCGGTCACCTCGAAGTCGTAGCTGCACTCCACCGGTAGATCGAATTCCGTCGACCCGTTGAAGCCGGCGATGGTGGTCGACACGTGGGTCCACAAGAACGGCCTCAGCGAGTCCCCCCAACGGGGCGTCTCACCGAAGATCTCGTAGAGTCGCTCCTCCTCATCCAGCCCGTAGCGCCGCTTCTGCGGCTCGATGCGGATCTGGCTCCGCAGGGCCAGAGCGTGGACGGTGCCGCCATCGGCTTCCTCCACCCGCAGTCTCAGCATGATGGTGGGCACCGCCGCGTGGGGTTCGGGTCGAGCCCCGACCACCTCGAAATTGAGCGAGGTCATCGGGCCCTGGCCCGCACCCGCCCGAAGAAGGCATCCAGCTCGTCCCGCGCTTCGCGGCCGCCGTCGAATCCCCGCCAGAGCCTCCGCAGCTGACCGACCAGCTCGTAGCAGCTGTCAATGGGGACGATGAAGCACTCGTTGCCGGCCCGGTCCGGCTCGGAACGCACCAGGAACGCCTCGACATCGGGCTGCATGGTGGCCAGCGCCGGGTTGGACGCCACCAACTCCTCCCAGGTCTCGAGCGGGAGCAGCGACTCGGTGGCGCCCGCCGGCCCGGGATAGAAGGCGGCCACCCGGTGCAGCGAGGAGTTCACGAAGAAAAACGCCACACTGACCGGAATTTGGAGGGAGTCCCACTGTTGGGGCGAGAGCTCGAAGTCAGGGAAGCCCAGATACCGGTCGGGCACCGCGGTGAAGTGGCCACCCCCGGCGCCCTCCGACGAGAACAGCAGGTAACACCCCCGGCAGGCGCACATCAGGGTGCGGGCCTCCAGGTCGACGAGGTGACCGTGCTCCTCGGAGATTGGCTCGGTGCAGAGCTCGCACCGTTCCCCCGCCCGCACCACCGGGCGGGGCTGGATCTCCTTGATCCTCTGGAGCACCGACAGTGGATCGTTCACGTGACCACCATGGGCACCGGGCACTCGTCGTAGACCGGCTTGGGGCTCTTGGGCTTGGTGCCGAGCGAGATCGGCACCGACAACGCTCCGTTTCCCGCCGGCATCCCGCCCGACGGGTTCGATGCCTTCGACGGCTCGTCGACATCGATGATGACGATCTCCGGAGCGGCCTCGATGATCGCCGTTTCCACCGCTCCCTGGAGGGTGATGGCCGATGACGGACAACCGTCGCAACTCCCGAGCAGACGCAGGCGGACGGCTCCGGCGGCGGCGTCGATGTCCAGCAGCTCCACATCGCCATCGTGGGTGGCCAGGAAGGGTCGAACCCGGGCCAGGGCCTTGTCCACCCGGCTTTCGAGGGAGTCGGGGTGCAGCCCGTGGACCAGGAGCAGGCTGGCCACCAGGTCGTCCTCCGCCAGCCGGGCGCTCAGTACCTCCCCACCGGCATCGGTCAGGCCCTCGGCCAGCTCCATCACCCGGCAGAGGCCGGCGCCGTACAGTTCGGAGAAGAGGCGCAGCAACTCCTCGATGCCGCTGAAGGCGTGCGGATCAGTGCTCCCCCGCAACTCCTCGAGGAGTTGCTCGATCCGGTCACCGATGGTCCGGAGATTCTGCGGTGCCGCCCGAACCCCCTCGCCCATTCAGCCGGCCAATTCTGGGTTCGAGACCTGGGTGGGTGAGTGCAGGGTCTTCAATACCTTGCCCTTGCCGAGGTACATGTGCACGCCGCAGGGCAGGCACGGGTCGAAGCTGCGGACGGTGCGCATGATGTCGATGCCCTTGAAGTGCTCCAGGTCGTTCTCCTCGTAGATCGGGCAGTCGGTCACCGCGTCCTCGTACGGCCCGGGGGTGCCGTAGACGTCCCGGGGGTTGGCGTTCCAGGGTGTCGGCGGATACGGGTGGTAGTTGGCGATCTTGCCGCCCTTGATGACCAGGTGGTGCGAGAGAACTCCCCGGACGGCCTCGGTGAAGCCGGCGCCGATCCCTTCCTCGGGAACCTCGAAGGGCTCCCAGGTCTTGGTCTTCCCGGCTCGGACGTCGGCCAGCGCCTTCTCGATGAAGTCGAGGGCGGAGGCGGCGGCATAAGCCTGGAAGTAGGTACGGGCCCGGTCGCGCTCGATGGTGTTGGACCACTGGGGAACGTTCCAGGTGAGGGTGACCTCCGGCTTG
>DATARI010000075.1:0-8462 GCA_036264255.1 Acidimicrobiales bacterium
CCGGCCGGGTGCTGACCCGCGACGTGCTGATCGACCGGATCTGGGGCTCCGACTACTACGGGGACACCAAGACCCTCGACGTCCACATCAAGCGACTCCGCAACCACGTCGAGAAGGACCCGTCGGCCCCCACCCTGATCACCACCATCCGCGGTGTGGGGTACCGGTTCAACGCCTCGGCCGACTGACCGAGCGGGACGCCGGCTACAGGCCGGCCGGGAACGTGAAGGGCTGGAACGCCGGGAGGGTGGACCCGACATCCAGCTGGATGACGTTGTGGGCATCCAACGGGATGTCCCGTGGGCTGCCGGCAAACGCCGCGCCGTTCACCACCGCGGTGACGGTCCCCTGGGCCGGCCCCACCTGGGTGGCCGACAGCGGCTGGCCCCAGATATCGAAGAAGTCGCCGAGGGTGTAGATCCGCTGGACGGGCGACTCGATGTGGATCACCCCGCTCGAGTCGTGGGTGTGGAGCCAGCTGAAACAGGTCCCGCTCACCACGAACGGCCCGGCGCTGGTCTGTTGGAATTGCAGTGGCGGTCCGATCCCCACCCCCGGCGGCAGGAGCTTCAGCGCGCCGTCGACGTAGACGGCCAGGTGGGCGTGGATGTGGAAGACGAGCTGCTCGGTGGAGTTGCAGCTGATCCCGTCCACCGGCGAGGTGGTGTCGGTGACGCCGGCCGGGGCCAACAACGATCCGTTGGCCGCCGTCGAGGTGGTCGACGACGCCGCCCCCGACCCGCCTCCCGACCCGGTGGTGGTCGGGGCGGTGGAAGGGCCGGACGAACACCCCACCAGCCCGGCGGCCACCAGCACCCCCACCGACCAGGCTGCCGCCCACCGGCGCCCTCTCCCGGCTCCCGGAACCGACGCCCCGGCGAGCCTCACGACCCGCCGCCGTCGGCGGCGGGGATCACGCCGTTCCCACCCAGGTAGGGGTGGAGCACCTCGGGGAGCACCACCGAGCCGTCGGCCTGGCGGCCCGTCTCCACCAGTGCCGCCCAGATCCGCGGCCAGGCCAGGGCCGAGCCGTTCAGGGTGTGGACGAACGCCGGTGACCCACCCGCCGCCGGCCGGTAGCGGATGTTGCCCCGCCGGGCCTGGTAGTCCCGGAACCAGCTGATCGACGAGACCTCCAGCCACTGGTCGACCCCCGGGGAGTAGACCTCCAGGTCGAAGGTGCGGGCCGAGGAGATCCCGAGGTCGCCGGCGCAGAGGTCGAGCACCCGGTACTGGAGCCCGAGCTCCACCAGCAGCGACTCCGCCCGCTGCACCAGGTCGGCGTGGACGGCGGCCGCCTGGTCGGGGGTGGCGTAGGCGAACAGCTCCACCTTCTCGAACTCGTGGACCCGGAGCAGGCCCCGGGTGTCCCGTCCGGCCGCCCCCGACTCCCGGCGGAAACAGGGGGTGGCGGCGGTCAGCCGCACCGGCAGCTCGGCCTCGTCGAGGATGTCCCCCCGGGCCATGGAGGTGAGCGGGGCCTCGGCGGTCGGGATGGCCCAGAGGTCGTCCCGCTCGAGGTGGTAGGCATCGTCGGCGAATTTCGGCAGCTGGCCGGTGGCCACCATCGTCTCGGTCCGGACCAGGGTCGGGGGCCGGATCTCCTCGAAGGCGTCGGCATGGCGGTCGAGGGCGAACGCACTCAGCGCCCGCACCAGCCGGGCCCCGAGCCCGCGGTAGAGCGGGAACATGGAGCCGGACAGCTTGGCCCCCCGCTCCATGTCCAAGATGCCCAGCAACGCCCCGGTCTCCCAGTGGGGCACCCGCTGGGCGTCGGAGTAGACGGGGTCGACCGCCGGCCAGTGTCGGATCATGACGTTGTCCTCCGGGCCGGCGCCGTCGGGGGCGTCCTCGGCGGGAAGGTTGGCCAGATAGAGGAGGGCCTCCCGCACCGCCTCCTGGGCCAGGGTGGCCTGGCGGTCGAGCTCGGTCTCCTGGTCGCCGAGGTCGCGGCTGCGGGCGGTCAGCTCGTCGGCCACCGCCCCGTCGCCGGCGCGGCGGGCCTCCCCCACCTGTTTGGACAGCCCTTTGACCTGAGCCCGCAGATCGTCGCGCCGGCCGATGGCGGTCCGGGCGTCGGCGTCGAGCTCGAGAAGCCGGTCGATCTCGGTCGGTTCGATCCCGCGGCGCCCGAGCGCCTTCTTCACCCCGTCCACGTCTTCCCTGACCAGCCGGATATCGATCATGACGACATCACGGTAGCGTGACGGCCCGTGGAGAATGTCGCCGACCCCTCGTCACCGGTGGTCGCCTGCGAGGAACTGGTCATTCGCTACGGGGACCTGGTGGCCGTCGACCGGCTCTCGTTCCAGGGCGGCGCCGGCGAGGTGGTGGCGCTGCTGGGGCCGAACGGGGCCGGCAAGACCAGCACCGTCGAGTGCCTGGAGGGCTACCGTCCCGCTTCCGCCGGCTCGGTCCGGGTCCTCGGCCTCGACCCCCGCCGCGACCACACCGCCCTGGTCCCCCGCATCGGGGTGATGCTCCAGCGCGGCGGCGTCTACCCGATGCTCGGCCCAGGCCAGGTACTCCGCCTCTTCGCCCAGTACTACGACGACCCCGAGGATCCCGCCGCCCTGGTCGAGCTGGTCGGGTTGGGCGAGGTCCAGCGCACCCCGTGGCGCCGGCTGTCGGGCGGGGAGCAGCAACGGCTGTCGCTGGCCCTCGCCCTGGTGGGCAAGCCCGAGGTGGTCTTCCTCGACGAGCCGACCGCCGGGGTCGACCCGGAAGGCCGGGTGGTGGTGCGGGAGATCATCGCCGGGCTCCGCCGGCGGGGGATCTGCGTCATCCTCACCACCCACGAGCTGGCCGAGGCCGAGCGGCTGGCCGACCGGGTGGTGATCATCGATCACGGGCGCAAGCTGGCCGAGGACACCCCGGCCGCCCTGGCGGCGGGGACCGCCGACGGTTCCATCCGGTTCACCACCGACCCCGGGATCGATGTCGGATCCCTCATCCTCGCCATCGGGAGCGGCGCGGCGGTGGTGGAGGAGGCGCCCGGCACCTACCGCTTGCGCCCCCCGACCGGAACCGCCACCCCGGCGGTGGTGGCCGCCCTCGCCGCCTGGTTGGCCGACCGGGGGCTGGCTCTCGGCGATCTCCGCACCGGTCAGTCCCTGGAGGAGGCCTACCTGGCCATCACCGGCTCCGCCGGCACCTCGGCTCCGACCCCCGAAGCGGCCGCCGGTGGCGGCCGGGGCCGACGGGGATCCCGCTGATGCGTCCTCTGCTCGCCCAGATCCGGGTCGAAGTCACCATGATCTTCACCAACGGGGAGACCCTGTTCCTGACCCTCGGGATCCCGGTGCTGTTCCTGTTGTTCTTCTCCGGGGTCCACGTGCTTCCGACCGGGACTCCCCACCCCGTCGACTTCCTGGTGCCGGGCATCCTCGCCCTGGCGGTGATGTCAACGGCGATGACCGCCCTCGGGATCGGCACCGGCTTCGAACGCGGCTACGGGGTCCTCAAGCGGTTGGGCACCACCCCGCTCGGGAGACCCCGGCTGCTGACCGCCAAGATCGTCACGGTCATCGGGGTGGAGTTGGTCCAGGCGGTAATCCTGGTCCTGGTCGGCCTGGCCCTCGGATGGAGCCCGGGACGATCGGGGTCGGGTGGCGTGCTGGTCGGGGTGGCGGTCGGGATCATGGTGCTCGGGACCGTCGCCTTCGGCGGGATCGGGCTGGTGTTGGCCGGCACCCTCAAGCCGCTGGTCAACCTGGCCGTGGTCAACACCTTGTTCGTGGTCCTGCTGCTGCTCGGAGGGATGCTCATCCCGCTGGCCAAGCTGCCGGGCTGGCTGGCCGATGTCTCCAAGGCCCTGCCGGCCTCGGCGCTGGCCGACGGCCTCCATGCCGCCCTCGGCCACGGCGCCGCGGTCACCGGGCGGGACTGGTTGGTGCTGGCCATGTGGGCCGTCGCCGCCCCGGTGGTGGCCGGGCTCACCTTCCGGTGGGAGTAGTCCCGACGAAGACCAGAGAAGGGGCCTAGCCCCGGGCTCCGGCCAGGCGGTGCAACCAGTCGCTGAGCTCGCCGGCGGTGAGCGCCCCCAGGTGGTGGCCGATGACCTTGCCCGACTCGTCGATGAAGTAGGTATTGGGCTGGTCGTTCATCCCATAGAGGACCGAGGTGACCTTGAGGGTGGCGTCCACCCCGACCGGGTAGGGGATCCCCGCCTGTTGCACGAAGGGAATCGCCGAGGAGGGGGCGTCGGCGACGTCCACCCCGATGAACTGCACCGGCGACCCCTTGGCCGTCTCCGCCTTGGCCGTTTCCGCCAGCAGCGGGGTCTCCGCCCGGCAGGGGATGCACCAGGAGGCGAAGAAGTTGAGGACCACCGGGTGATGGCGGTTCTTGCCCAGCGCGTCGAGACCGACCGGTCCGAGCGGGGCGGTGGGCGTGCTCAGGAGATTGGGGAGGGAGAAGTTGGGGGCGGTGCTCCCCACCCCCACCAGCGCCGATTGCCCGGTGGAGGTGGTGGCGGACGGCTTGAGCACCAGGAACAGGAACGCCGCCAGGACCAAGGCGATGACCGAACCGGTCGCCAGTGCCCGGAGTCTGCGCCGGCGAGCCGGGGTCAATGCTTGGTGAAGATGTCGACCGCCATGAAGACAAAGAGCAGGGTCAGGTAGGTGATCGAATAGCTGAACAGTCGCATGGCGGCCTTGGGGGTGGCCCGCATCCACAGCCGCACCGACATGGCGATGAACACCAGGCCGAGGGCGGAGGCGGCGATCACGTAGATCGTCCCGAGGTGGCCCACCACCGCCAGCAGCAGCGAGACCCCGACCAGCAGCACCGTGTAGACGAGGATCTCCAGCGCGGTGCGCCGGAAGGTCGCCACCACCGGCAACATCGGGACGTTGGCGGCGGCGTAGTCGTCCTTGTACTTGACCGCCAGCGCCCAGAAGTGGGGCGGGGTCCAGACGAAGATGACGGCGAACATCACCACCGGGGTCCAGGCGAGGCTGTTGGTCACCGCCGCCCAGCCCACCAGGACCGGCACCGCCCCGGCCGCCCCGCCGATGACGATGTTCTGGCTGGATGTCCGCTTCAACCACAGCGTGTAGATGAAGACGTAGAAGAGGGTGGCCGAGACGGCCAGCGCCGCCGACAACAGGTTGACCGCCAACCACAGTTCCACGAACGCCATCACTTCCAAGCTGATGGCGAAGATCAGGGCGTTGCGGGGGGTCATCGCCCCGGTCACCAACGGGCGCTTCTGAGTGCGGTGCATCAGCTTGTCGATGTCCCGGTCCACCACCATGTTGATGGCGTTGGCGCCACCGGCGGCCAGGGCGCCTCCGGCCAGGGTGGCCACCATCAGCCAGACCGACGGCAGGCCGCGTTTGGCCACCACCATGGTCGGAAGGGTGGTGACCAGGAGTAACTCGATGATGCGAGGCTTGGTGAGCGCTACGTAGGCACTGAGGCGGGATCCGAACGTCCGTGGGCCCGAGAGTGCGATAGCCGACGTCGACATTGAGGCCCACACTACGGCCTGACCGGTATTACGGACAAAGCCTCGCCGAACCGCCTCGATAGGCGCCGGGAAGGAGGCGCCCGATACCATTGACGGACGGTGTCCTTCCTGCGTATCGGCCCCCGGCCCTTTCTTCGGCTCTGCCAGGTCACCTTGGCCGTGGTGGTCCTCAATATCGTCACCGGGGCGGCGGTGCGGCTGTCCGACTCCGGGCTCGGCTGCCAGGACTGGCCCAACTGCTCCCAGCACCACCTGACCCCGGTCCTGTCCCTCCACCCGGTGATCGAGTTCGGCAACCGGGTGGTGGTGTTCCTTCTGGTGGTGGCCTGCGCCGTCACGGTGATCGCCGCCTTCCTCCGTCGTCCCGCCCGCCGTGACCTCCGGTGGCTGTCGGGGGGCCTCATCCTCGGCGTCATCGGCGAAGCGGTGCTCGGCGCCATCGTCGTCTATTCCAAGCTGAACCCATACGTGGTGGCCACCCACTTCATGGTCGGGATGACCCTGTTGGCGGTGGCGGTGGTCCTCACCCTCCGGGCCTCCCACCGGGGCAGCCGGGGCGTGGTGGTGGTCTCCACCGCCGCGTTGCGATTGAGCCGGTTGGTGGTCGGCTTGGTGGTGCTGGTGTTGGCAGCCGGAGCCGCCACCACCGGAACCGGCCCCCACGCCGGTGGCAAAGGGGCCAAGCGGATTCCGCTGGGGCTGGAGGACATGACCCGGATCCATGCCGAGATCGTGATCGCCACCGTCGTCGCGGTGCTGGTCCTCCTCTGGGTGTTGTGGCGGAGTGACGCCCCGGCGTCGGTCCAGAACGCCGGACGGGTGGTGGTGATGGTGATGATCGCCCAGGGCGTGATCGGCTACACCCAGTTCTTCACCCACCTTCCCCCGGTGCTGGTCGGGGTGCACGTGCTCGGGGCGTCGCTGGTGTGGGCGACGGTACTCTGGTTCCATCATCAGATGTCCGTCCATGCTCCGGAAATGACCCCCGACCACCCCGACCTCGCGCCGCCCGGATCGGGCCACCACGCACCGGCATCCGCCGAGGTGGGTGTCGGATGAGCGATGTGAAGACGGCACCGGTCGAGGACGTCCGCACCGACCTCGACGAGTCGGTGGCCCCCGACCGACCCTGGTTGGTGATCGTCTGGAACGACCCCATCAACCTGATGTCGTTCGTGACTTTCGTCTTTCAACAGCTGTTCGGCTACTCGAAGGAGAAGGCGACCAAGCTGATGATGGATGTCCATGTGAAGGGGCGGGCGGTGGTGTCGTCGGGCACCCGCGACCGGGCCGAGCTCGACGTCTACCGGTTGCACGAGCACGGGCTGTGGGCGACCATGGAGCAGTCCGGATGACGGTGGGTGCACCTCCGGCCCCGATCCGCTGATGGCCTTCGCCTCACCCATCCGCCGTCGGCGGGACGGACGGTTCTCGGTGCGGTTGCCGGCCGAGGTCCGCACCCTCCTCGGGTCGCTGGCCGAACAGATGGTCCCGATGATCGACTCGGACGACCCGGCGGCCACCCGGCTGTTCCCTCCCGCCTACATCGGGGAAGAGGCCGACGACGCCGAGAAGCAGTACCGGAAGCTGGTCGACGGGGCCCTCCACAACCATCACCACCAGGCGGTGAGCACCCTGGCCGAGACCGTGAACGCCGACTCGTTGAGCGCCGACGAGCTGTCCAGCTGGCTGTCGGCGGTCGGTTCGATGCGGCTGGTCATCGGCACCCGGCTGGATGTGAGTGAGGACATGGAGCCCCCGGTCCCCGGGAGCCCCTCGGAGTCCGAGCATGCCGTCTTCGACCTGCTGGGGATGCTCCAGGCGACCATCGTGGACGTCCTGGCCGCCGATCTCCCCGACGAGGGTGAGCCGGCCAGGGCCTTGTAGAGGCTCTGCTACTCTCCAATAGCCCAGATCGGGTTTGAGCCCCCATCGTCTAGCGGCCTAGGACGCCGCCCTTTCAAGGCGGTAACACGGGTTCGAATCCCGTTGGGGGTGCGTGATGCCCCAGCTTCTTTTGCTGGTTGGGGACCTGTGGTGCAGCTTGGAGTGCACGCCGGCCTGTCAAGCCGGAGGTCGCGGGTTCAAATCCCGTCAGGTCCGCCACCTCGGTTCGCCGAGGCGAGGTCGGGTAGCTCAGTTGGTAGAGCGCGCGCCTGAAAAGCGTGAGGTCACCGGATCGACGCCGGTCCCGACCACCGAGACACCCCAGGTCAGGCTGCAGAGTCAGGACGCCCTCGGATGGCGTCGATGGGAGGCGGGGCATAGGGACGACCGCCAAGCCGAGCCCGGACCCGGAAGGGAACGGAGTCCCGCCACCCCCCGCCATCCGGCGGGCACGTCGGGCCCTCGAGCTCGTCTCGGGTCGAGCCCGGCCAGATGCGTCTCGCCCGATCACCCATCCCGGAGGAACTTGCTCCGCGGTGAATGGCCGCCCTTAAGATCCAGGCTGCCCGGGACAATGACGGGGGGATGCCCGTGGTACCAATGTGGGATGGAGGGCTGGTCGACCGGGAGCCCGTGACCTGGGCGCAGATCGGTGACCTTGATTCTCACCGCCTGGATATCCAACTGCCCAAGTGACACGCGGCGCTCATTCCAAAAGGCATCATCCTCCGTCACTAATCACGGCTTCGTCGTGGTGTTTCTTGGCGATTGGCGTTGGCCTGCGTATACGCCAATTCGCCTTCCACCGATCGCTTTGGAACGACGAGGCATCTCTGGCAGTCAACATTCTCGCCCGCAGTTTTGGTGGCCTGACCCGACCCTTGGCCGTGGTGCAAGGGGCGCCAATCGGCTTCCTGTGGATGGAGAAGAGCGCCACCGAGATATTCGGGACCAGCGAATACGCCCTTCGCCTGGTCCCACTCATCGCGGGGGTTGGGAGCCTGTTCATCTTCCGCGATCTGGCATCCAAAGTCCTGCCACCGCTGGGGTCATCTGTGGCTGTTGCCCTCTTCGCGGTGGCCCCTCCTTTGGTCTACTA
>DATARI010000175.1:0-17493 GCA_036264255.1 Acidimicrobiales bacterium
CCGCACCACCGGTCGTTGCCCGGACTCGCTGAGCGAGACGGTGAGGGTGCCGTAGGTGGTCTCACCGTTGAGGACATTGAGCTGGCCCTGGAGTTGTTCGATCTGGGTCTGCAGGGAATCGAGCTGACTCTGGACGGCCAGGATGTCGCCGATGGTCGAGGCCTTGGACAAGATGGTCAGGTACTGCTGGCGGCTGGCTTGCAGCGCGTCTATCCGAGCCTGGAGATCCACCACTTGCCCGGTGACATCGGTGGAGGTGGTGGTCACCGAGGTGGCATGGCCGACCTTCTGTACTTGCGAGAGCAGAGAGGCGAAGGAGGCTTCGGGAACCTGGAGCACGACGGTCCCCGAAGACGAATTGCTCGAGGATCCCGGGCCGATCTGAGCCTGGGTGCTGGCGACGAACCCACCGTCGCCGACCACCAGAGTGGTGAGTCTGGCCAGCGACGATTGCAGGGTGCCGTCGCCGACCGTCAGGTTCACCGATCCCTTCGCTACCACTTTGGCGGACTGGCCGACCGAGCCGGGCGGAAGTGACGGCGCGGCGGGGGATGCCGGTAGGGCCGGTGCGGCCGAAGCGCCGGCCGCCCCGGGGGATCCAGCCGACGGGGCCGGGGTCACCGCCGGTAGCGGCCCGCTAGATGTGGGACCGTGAAGCGCCGGGCCGGCTGAGGTTCCCGCCGCAATGGTTTTGGAGGCGTTGTGGGAGGAGGAGAGCAACGGGAAGCTGATCCCGCCGGCGACCAGGACCACGCCCGCCCCGATCAAAGCCATTCGCCCCCGCCTCCTTTGAGGGATGAGCCGTTGGGGGCGCGGGGGGTGGGTCTTGGGTGCCGGCGTCTGGGCCGCCGCCAGAATGCGCGGAATGGCTCCCTCGGGAATCTCGATCGCATCCGTCGTCTCCCGCAGAGCCTGGTGGAGTACGTCCTCGTCGATCATCGTCACCTGAATGCCTCCGAAACCGTTGCGGGTTGACCGTCCGTCTCCGACCTCAGTGCCGGGTGTTCGGCCAGTTGCCTTCGGGCCTCGTGCAGGCGCGACTTCACCGTTCCCGGGCGCCGCCCGATGGCGGTGGCGATCTCCCGCTCGGAGAGGTCGGCGTAGTAGCGGAGCACGACGACCACCCGGAGGTGGACCGGCAGATCGCGCAGCGCTCTGACGATGTCCTGCGACAGCGCGATATTGCCGGGAGCGTCATCGATCGCAGACAGCCCGGCAAGGTCGTGGTCGCCCGATCGTCGGTCCCGGTGGGGGATTTCCTGGCGGAGCTTCGAATTGCAGGTGTTGACGACCACCCGATACAGCCATGGCTTGAAGTCGGTGCCCGACGCCAGCGAGGCTCGGAACTTCCACGCCCGCAGGAACGCCTCCTGGACGGCCTCCTCGGCGTCGGACCGGTTGCCGAGGATCAGACAGGCGGTGCGGAAGGAGCCCTGGTACCCCTCTTCCAGCCACGTCTCCAGATCAGCCACCCCACACGACCTTTCGTCCCCCAGATCATCGGCTTCCTACATAGTGACGCTGGGGCGGGGGAAAAGGTTCGCGAAGCCCGAGCCGAGCTGCGCTTCCCGATCCTCACCCGCAGCTGTTGGGCGCCGGCTGACCAGCGAACCGGGCGGCGATCCACCGGAGGACGTCGGATTGCGCCACTTCCACCACGGTTCCGTGGTTGGCCCCCTTCAAGGCTTCGTACTGCACCACGTCGTGCTGGGTACGGCAGAGCCGTTGATTGACCAGGGTGGTGGTCGTGGCGTAGGGGATGATCGCGTCGTCGGTACCCTGCACCACCAAGATCGGCGCCGAGGTGTGGGCCAGCCCCGGTTCGTTCTGGGTCAGATGGGCCTGGATCGCGGCACTGTCCTTCCACGTGGGAAGGAAGATCTGATTGGTAGGCAGGTGGGCGTAGGTGGCCGCCACCTGGTCGCTGCACACCTGTTCGAGGGTCGCGGCGGTGGCGATGGCCTCCGGGGTGAAGATGGTGTCGAGGGGAAGGTCGCCGTAGGTGAGGGACCAGGAGTAGAAGGCCATCACCGCGTAGGTCGACAGCGTATCGGCGGCGCCTCCCGGGACCGCCGGTGCGAAGTCGGCGACGTCGGAAACCGGCGCGGCCGCCACCACACCCACCACGAAGAGGTCGGGGGCGTAGGTATCGGAGATCTGGCCGGCGAACAGGGCGGCCTGGCCGCCCTGGGAGTGTCCGAAGATGATCACCGAGTCCGACGCCGCCCCGTCGACCAGGTTGCGGGCGGCCCGGGCGGCGTCCAGCACGGCTTCACCCTCGCTCTGGCCGACCAGGTAGGCGGGGATCCCCTGGGTCCCGAGACCCTGGTAGTCGGTGGCCGCCACGATCAGGCCCTCATCGAGCAGTTGGGCGAGGTAGGGCACCGTCTGGGCTCCGGCAATGGATGGAGCACACTGGTCGGCCAGACCGTCGGTGGCGTGAGCCCAGGTGGCAATCGGGTAGCCCCCCGCCGGTGACGGTTGTCCCGGGATGACCACGGTGCCGGACACCGCCACGTCGGCGCCGGTGGGGGATACCGAGTGATAGAGGACCCGGTAAGCGACGGCCAGTGGTGGGAGCCCGACCTGGTCGACGATGCGCTCGGACCGGATGACGGTGCCAGGCGGAGCGGCGATGAGGGGATCAGGGGTCTGGTAGAAGGCGTCCGTGACTGTCGGGTCGGTGGTGGAGGTGGTGGTGGGGACCGCGGTCGAGATCGGCGTCCCCGGCGACTTCGGGGTGAGCACCGACGGAGCCACCGGCCGGGTGTCGGTGGGATGGGCATTGGCGGGTCCGGTCGAGGGCACCAGCCCGAAGTTCGGTATCTGGAGAGGCGGGAGTGTGGAAGCCGCGGAGCGTCCCGATGGAGAGGACTCGGTGGCTGAGGCGCGTCGGGAGAGCACGATCCAGGTGGCCGCGGCAGCGGTGCCGGCGCTGATCAACATCAGGGTGGCCAACGCCGCGGCCAGGGTCCGGCGGTGCAGGGTGTATCGAGGTCGAACACCGGGTGGTGAGGATGGCGACATCTGGGTTCACAGTAGTCATCGGCCAAGGTCCGGGGTCTTATGAGCTGATCTACCATCTGGCGCCTATGGAAGCGTTGAACCTGGTCGGAACCTGGGATGTGGACGCCGCCGCCGGAGTCATCCGCATCAAGCCGGGCGGCATGCCGGAGACCGTCGAGGTGGTCGGACCCGACGCCCGTCCGTTCTCCTGGGCGTCGGTCACCAAGCCGGTCACCGCGCTGGCGGTGTTGGTGGCGGTGGAGGAAGGCACCCTGTCGCTGGATCTCCCCGCCGGCCCGCCGGGATCGACCGTCCGGCACCTGTTGGCCCATGCCTCGGGGCTGGCCGCCGATGTCACCCCCGGCATCGGGTCGGGCCCACCCGGCCGCCTGCCCGAGCCGGGCACCCGGCGCATTTATTCCAACCTCGGCTACGAGCGGCTGGCCGAGGCGGTGGCTGAACACTCGGGGATGTCGTTCCACGACTATGTGGCGGCGGCGGTGTTCGAGCCTCTCGGGATGTCCGCCACCGGGTTCGCCCCCGGTCCGACGGAGTCGGCGCCGGCGCACTCGGGTGCCGCCGCCGGACTGGCGGGTCCGCTGGGTGACCTCCTGGCTCTGGCGGCCGAGTGGTCGGCACCCACCGTGATCAGCCGGGAGACCCACGCCCTGGCCACCTCGGTGGCGTTTCCCGGGTTGGCGGGCGTCCTCCCCGGCTTCGGCCGGTTCGATCCGTGTGACTGGGGGCTCGGAGTGGAGATCCGTGGCCACAAGCAGCCCCACTGGACCGGAACCCTGAACTCCCCTGGGACCTTCGGGCATTTCGGCCAATCCGGGTCGTTCTTCTGGGTCGATCCGGTGGCCGGGTTGGCCTGCGCCGGGTTGGCCGACCGACCCTTCGGCCCCTGGGCGATCGACGCCTGGCCGATGCTGTCCGACGCCGTCCTGGCCGAGTTCGAAGACCATTGAGTCCAGGTCGGCGCCCCAGTCACTCCGGCTTCGGCCGCCCCCACCGATCCCCGTTAGGCTCCCCGGCATGAAGGGCGTCATACTCGCAGGCGGGACCGGCTCGCGCCTCCACCCGCTGACCCGCATCACCAACAAGCATCTGCTCCCGATCTACGACCGGCCGATGATCAACTGGTGCATCGAGGCCCTGGTGCACGCCGAGATCACCGAGATCATGCTGGTGACGGGAGGAACCCACGCCGGGGAATTCCTGCGCTTGCTCGGCAACGGCTACGAGTTCGGGATCGATCGGTTGAGCTACGGGTACCAGGACAGGCCGGGCGGGATCGCCGAGGCACTGGGGCTGGCGGCCCGGTTCGTCGACGGCGACCCGGTCCTGGTGATGCTGGCCGACAATGTCGTCGAGCAGTCGATCAAGCCGATGGTGGATGCCTTCCGGGCCGAGCCCCAGGGGGCCCGGATATTGCTGACCCCGGTGGAGGAGGATGAGCACCTCCGTCACCTGGGGGTGCCGACGTTCGATGATGGTCGTATCACCAGCATCGTGGAGAAGCCCGACCAGCCTCCTTCGAAGTTCGGCGTGACCGGGATCTACTGCTACGACGCCGACGTCTTCGACGTGATCCCTACGCTGGTGCCGTCGGGTCGGGGCGAGCTGGAGATCACCGACGTCAACAACCACTACATCGACCAGGGGTCGATGGCCTACGACGTCCTGGAGGGTTTTTGGGGCGACGCCGGCGAGTCGATCGATGCGTACTACGCGGTCAACGACTTCGTCCGGGCTCACGGAGCCAACAAGGGCTGACCGCCCGGGTCAGGTCAGCTGGGTCCGCCAGGCCTCCGACCGGTACTGGACGTCCACCGTGACGTCGCCGACGATCCCGAGACCGTCTCGAAGCAGTCGCCGAGCCTCCGCGATGACGTGGGTGCGTCGGTCCCCCGGCATGGTGATGATCCAGCTGAAGGTGCCGAGCAGCCCGATGAGCTCGTCAGCGGTGAGCGCCACATCCCAGGTCAGGATCTGCTGTTCCGGCTGGGCGAAGGGGGCGTCGTCGGGGATCTGCAACACGGTCTCGACCCGGTTGTCGGTGTCCATGACCAGGGTGCCGAGGTCGAGGTCGCGATCGGAACCAGGGGCCGGCGCGGACGGTCCGGATGACATCTCCGAGAGCATGGCCTGCGCCTGGGTCAAGAACGGTCCGTCGGGATCCGGTCCCGCCCAGACCACCCCCAGGGTTCCTCCCGGAACCAGGACCCTCGCCGTCTCCTCGAGCGCCCGGTCCGGCTCCATCCAGTGCCAGGAGGAGGAGGCCAACACCGCGTCGACCGACGAGGCGTCGAGAGGTATCGACTCGCCGGTACCGCGGAGGGCGGTCACCTCGGGGAGGCTGCCGGCCAGGATTCCCCGCATGCGGTCATCGGGCTCGACGGCGATGATGCGGCCAACCCTGCCCACCAGGTCCCTGGTCATTGCCCCGGTTCCGGCTCCGAGATCGACGACGGTAGCGGGGGAGTCGGGGAGCATCCAGGTGATCGCCGCCTCCGGCGGCCCCGGCCGGAAGCGCTCATAGGTCGACGCCACCTCCCCGAAGCTTCCTGATCGGATCTTCGTCTGTTCGCCGGGACCTCGGTCATTGTCGCCCATGGCGTCCCACCCCACTCTCTTGATGTAAAGAGAGTATCCTCTCCATATCTCTTGACGTCAAGGTATATTGGACGGGGGAGAACCGAGGACACCCATGGAAGACGAAGTCGAACACTTGGTAGCGGGATGGCGGCAGGCGCTTCCGGGGGTTGACGTGTCGCCGCTCGAGGTCCTTTCCCGGGTCACCCGGCTGGCCCAGTACCTGGAGCGTCAACGATCGGCGGTCTTCGCCCGGCACGACCTCGAGACCTGGACCTTCGATGTGTTGTCGGCGCTCCGCCGGGCCGGACCCCCCCATGACCTCTCGCCCGGGCAACTGATGGCCCAGACGCTGGTCACCTCGGGAACCATGACCAACCGCCTCAACCATCTCGAGCAACGGGGTCTCGTCCGCCGCCGACCCGACTCGCAAGATGCCCGGTCGATTCGGGTCCGGCTGACCGCCGGGGGCCGATCGAAGGTGGACCGCGCGCTCAAGGATCTCGTGGTGAGAGAGGACGCGCTGCTCGGGAGCCTCGACGGCGACCAACGATCGGTCCTGGCCTCCCTGCTCAAGATCGTGGTCGCCCCGTTCGACTCGGCATGATGCCGATAACCGATAGCCACGATCCAAGGAGTCCGATGACCGACAACCTCGAGACCCTGATCGTCGACCTTCTTGCCTGGCTGGGGGCTCAACCACGTCCCTACGCCGAGGTGCTGGATGCCTGGCGGACATCCTGTCCTCGCTTTCCGGTATGGGAAGAAGCCAACGACCGAGGGTTCGTCGATCGGCATCACATGCCGGGACAGGGTCAGTTCATCTCGGTATCCGAGGCCGGGCTCGACCACCTGAGGACGAAGCGGCCAGGCGGAGGCGGATAGATTCGACCGAGTGGCCCGTGCCCACCCTGGATGGAACGAGTCACGTGACCAAGGCCCACGACGTTGGGGACGACGCCGGGCCGATCAGGAAAGGCGGCAGCGATGACGATCGAAGTATTCAAGGCGAACCCTGAGGATCGTGATTCGCCGGTGGCCGAGCTTCGCGTTGCCCACGACGGGACGGTGGACGTCTCCGCCCAGGTGTTCAGTGAGAATGGGGAGCTCATGATCGCCATCTTCGCCCGAGCGGGCGGAGTTGAATGGCAGTTCCCGTTGAGTGAGTTTGTCGAGGCGATCCATACCGGGGAATCCATGCTCGAACAATGAGGCGCATCAGGACGAGTTGAGCCAGCGGGCCTGCCCCTCGTCTTGGCACCAGGCGGCGGCGCCGATCCAGCGGTTGGGGATACCCGGATATCGGTTGGCGTCATAGGCGTACGGTGGTGGTGTGACGAAGCCGGGTGTTGGCGACGATCCGGCCGGGGACGAGACCTGTGCGATTCCTGAGAAGTCGTCCACCTCGCATCGCCGCTGGCGGCGATCCTTGATTGGATTCCTCATTGTCTTGGCGTCACTGTCGGTTATGACTCCAGCCGGCCTAGCAATCGCCAGCAAACTGAAATTCGGGACCGCTTCCTTTTGGGCAGCCCCGAACTGGGTGGCCTACTGCGGACGGAGATACATCCGAGCGGAAACGACGCCGGGAAGCCCGGCACTATTTCAGTCAACCAACACCGACCCTGGGGCCAAGTGGGAGCAGGTCGACTCGACGTTCACGGGGCGGCCAATCTACGGGGTTGTCTCACCCCCTGGGGTGGGGCAGGTGTGCACGGTGATCCTCTTCATGCATGCCAACTATGGGCGATGGACTGCTTACCAGTTGAGCGGTGGACCGTGACCCGCCGTCAATCGAGCCCAAGTCATTGGTTGCCGCCAGGGGAACGGGAGAGCTCAGGTGCGACGATGGGCCGCCGCGAGTGCCCCCACATCTACGGAGCTAAACGATGCAACCGGTTTTCGGGAGGTCGAAGGGACTGACGAGACCCAGTTCAACCTCGGCCAGAAGCAAGGCGCACTCGGGCTGATTCAACAGGAGCGCAAGGTCATCGGTAACGACGCCGGAGTCGGCGATGGCCAGCGTGCTCTCCACGTTGGCGAGGGCGGTCGCATAGGTCGCCTGGAGTTGCGCGATTGTCGGGCCGAGCGGGTCGGTTGGTGCGGCTGCAGGGGTGGCCGCACCGGCCGAGGCAGACGAACCGAGGACAGCGACCGCGGGAAGCCCGAGGGCCATGCAAACGGCAAACAGAGCCGCGACGCCCCGCCGTACAAATTGGTTCTTTCGGATGCTTCGCCTCACCGTAGATCTCCCTCCCTTGGATGAACGCATTCCAGGGAGACAACGGCCAGGAAAGGTCGTTCTTGCGCGCTCGGGTAAAAAGGGCGAATCTTTGGTAGCGGACGACGAGCCCGCTCACGTCCATGAGGAGCTTCCCGTGCCCGATACCGTCTTTCTCTCCGACCGGATCGAGGTGACCCGGCCCATCCCGGCACCACCGGCGGCGATCTTCGACATCTTGCGCAGCCCGGCGGGCCATGTGGCGATCGATGCCTCGGGAATGTTGCAGGACTTCAGTGGCCAACCGGCGGAAAAGGTGGGCGATACGTTTGTTATCCACATGGACCGCGAGTCGCTCAATGACCTGCCCCTTGGCAGGTACGACGTGACCGTGAACATCATCCTCTTTGAGCGCGACAAGGAGATCGCCTGGGATCTCGGTCCCGATATTCCGGTTCCGCACTTCTATGGTTATCGCCTGGATACCGGTGAGGACGGGGTCACCAATGTGACGTCGTACTACGACTGGTCGAAGGTCAGCGGCGATCTCAAGGAACGCTTCCCGATCGTGCCGGAGTCGGCCCTACGCGCCACGCTGGGAATCTTGGAGCGGACGGTCAGACAGGGGCTGTGAACGCGCGTCCCACGCCCGAAGCCCGGGTGGTCAGTACTCGAGGGGCTCGAGGTAAGACATCAGGTACTCACGCTGGTCTGCGAACACCGGTGGCACCTGGAAGGTTTTACCCAATGATTCGTACGGCTCATCGATGAGAAAGCCTTCGGGCTTGGACACGGTGGCTTCGAACAACGCCCCGGAGGGGATCCGCACATAGATGGACTCGAAATAGCCGCGGTCCTTGCGTTCGGAGACGTCGGTGAAACCGAGGCCTTCCAGATGTGACTTCACATTGGTCTGAGTGTCGTGGTCGGCAACTTGGAAGGCGGTGTGGTGCACGATGCCCTCGCCGTACATCCAGCCGGCCTGGTCGAGTTGGGGCTCGGCGACGAAGTCGACGATGCACCCCGATCCTCCCTCGCCCACCTCGAAGCGGGCTCTGGCCCCCTCTTCTTGGGTCAAGTGACCACTCCACCCACTGGTCATGAACTCGGCTGACAGGTCGAGATCGCGTACCGATACGGTGATCCCGTGGGTGCCGTGAATGCCGAACTCCGGCGGCACCGGGCCGGCGGAGTGAGCTGGGCGCTCATCGGAAGCGACCCCGACCAGTGCGTACTCGATACCGCAGGGGTGGGTGAAGTCGAGTCGCTTCTCGCCGAGCACTTCGGATTCCTCGACGGTGAAGTCGTGGTCGGTCAAGCGCGAGCGCCAGTAATCGACGGATGTCTCGGGGATCGACAGCATCAGGACTCGGGTTTGGTTCGTCCCTCGCCGTCCGACCCGCCCTGATTGGCGCATTGGGAAGGTCGTCACGAGCGTCGATTCCGCTCCCTGGTCGTTGCCGTAGTACAGGTGGTAGATGGGTACGTCCCCGTCGTAGAGCGCCGTCTTCTTGACGCTCTTCAGCCCGAGCACCTTGGTGTGGAAGTCGTAGTCCTCCTGGGCGGTTCCAACGCACAAGGTGATGTGATGATGACGTCGGATCGCAGTTGTCGTATCGACCATGTCAAGCTCCTCGCTGTTTTGCCCGGTAGCAATGATGGCACCTGTCACTGGGACCAGAGGCTGGCGAACCCGTCAGCCGACCGGCCGCAGAAAGCTCCCCCGAGTCCACCAGGGTCCGGCTGAAGGTCCCCCTCGGCAACCCGGACTTGGCGTGGTAAACCCCGAACTCCATTGCCGAACCTCCTCGTTCGGGCGCCGTAGTCGAGCGCGAGCGCGGAGCGACAGTACCAGCCAAATTGAGATCGTGCCCAGCAGTCAAAATCGACTTGCCAGCAGCCCTCAGGACGTGTGGCGGAGCCACTCCGCCTCGGCTTCCCCCAGCGGGGTGGTCGGTGGACCGTCGACCATCGGCCACAGTTCCTCGGCGATGCCCCGCCAGTCGGCGGTGGCTCCCAGCCGGGCCAAGAGGGCGTAGAGCCCGAGGTTGATCCGCTGCACGATCACGAACATCGACGGCAAGCTGACCGCCTTGGCCACCGGGCTCTTGGAGTTGAACACCCGCCGGACGGTCTCCGAGGCGTACTCGTGTTCCACCGTCCGCCGGCCCCGGACCATCACCAGGTCGTAGAAGTGGCTGAAGTAGTCGGCCACCTCCGCGGTCGACAGCGACGGGTCGGGGCGCAGCAGCCCGACCGACTCGAGGGTGCGCCGGTAGGCCTCCGGGTCGCCTTGCAGCACCAGGGTTTCGATCAACCGGTGGAAGACCGCTGTCTCCTCGGGAGCGAATGACTTCACCAGCCCGAAGTCGAGGAAGGTGATCTCGCCCCCCGGCCGGAACAGGTAGTTCCCCGGGTGAGGATCGCCGTTGAACACCCCCAGCCGGTTGATGCCGCGGAACACGAACCGGAACAGGGTCTCGCCGGCCAGGTCCCGCTCGTGGGCCGACCACTGTTCGACCTCGGCGAAGCGGGCGCCGGTGGCCAGTTCGGTGGTCAGCACCATTCCGGTGGAGAGCTCGTCCACCACCTCGGGGATGTGGATGAAGGGGTGGCCCCGGTAGATGTCGCAGAACTGGCGCTGGTTGGCGGCCTCGTGGACGTAGTCGAGCTCTTCGGTCAGCCGGTCGCGCAGCTCGGTGGCCAACACCTTGGGGTCGAGGGCCGGGAACATCATCGGCAGCAGGCGGGCCAGCATCTCGGTATTGGCCAGATCCGATTCGATGGCGGCGGCGACCCCGGGGTACTGGACCTTGACCGCCACCTCCCGGCCGTCGGCCGTCACCGCCCGGTGGACCTGGCCGATGGACGCCGCCGCCAGCGGGATTGGATCCCACTCCTCGAAGATGGCGGTCGGCGCCCGGCCCAGCTCTTCCTCCACCACCCCGGCGGCCAGCTCCGGAGCCATCGGCGGCGCGTCCGATTGCAGCTGGGCGAGGGCCACCCGGTAGGGCTCGGGAAGGCCCTCGTCGAGGAAGCTGGCGATCTGGCCCAGCTTCATCAGGGCCCCCTTCATGTCCCCGAGGGATTCCGCCACCTGCTCGGCGGTCCGCAGTTCCATGGCGGCGGCGTGTTCCTCCCGGCGGTCGGCCGCGGTGAGCCGGGTCCGGATCCTCCCCGTCAGCCGCGAGGCGCCCATCCGGCCGACCAGCTGGGCCGATGCTGCCGAACGGCCGAACCGTCCGGTGCGCTTGACCGGTGAGCTCTCCTTCCCGGCCGATCCGGGATCCCCGGGTTCCGGCTCAGAGCTCAACGCCCACCCAGGTTGCCGACTCCTTCCGGATCCTCGCGTAGTCGACCTTGCCGGACGGGGACCGACCGATGGTGTTCACGAACCGGACCCGACGGGGGGCCTTGTAGCCGGCCAGCTTGGACTTCACGTGCTCGATGACCGCCTCCTCGGTGACCGACCCCTCCGGGGTGCCCGGGGCCAGCTCCACCGCCGCCACGATCTCCTCGCCGAAGCGCTCGTTGGGGATGCCCACCGCCACCGCGTCGATGACGCCGTCGACGGTCTTGATGGCCTCCTCCACCTCTTCGGGATAGACCTTCTCCCCACCGGTGTTGATGACCACCGAGCCCCGCCCCAACAGGTGGATGCTGCCGTCCTCCCGCACCTCGGCGTAGTCGCCGGGCACGGAGTACCGCGCCCCCCCGATGGTCCGGAAGGTGGCGTCGGTCTTGGCCGGGTCCTTGTAATAGCCGAGGGGGATGCGACCCCCGAGTGCCAGCACCCCCGGTTGGGCCGAACCCGGCACCACGTCATTGCCGTCGGGATCCATCACCCGGACGAAGGGGCCGAGGGTGAACTGCGCGGTTTTGGACGCCGATGAGCCCGACGAGATCGAGCTGCCCATGCCGAGCGCCTCCGACGACGAGAAGGCGTCCACCAGCAGCATGGTCGGGTGGTGCCCGAGTAGCCCCTGCTTGGTCTTTTCGCTCCACATCACCCCGGAGGAGATGATTCCCACCAGGCTGGAAAGGTCCCAGCGACCCGGGTTGGCGTCCAACGCCGCCAGGATCGGCTTGCCGAAGGCGTCACCCACGATGATCAGCCCGTTGACCTTCTCCCGCTCCACGGTGTCGAGGAGCTCGACGGCGTCGAACTGGCGGGAGGCCAGCAGCACCACCCTGCCCCCTTCGCTCAGACACTCGAGGGCGGTGAAGCCCCCGGTCCCGTGCATCAGCGGGCAGGCGGGCAGCAGGGTCATCCCCGGTCCCAGATCGGACAGGGACTGCCGCACCCCCTCCACCCCCGACTCTTCGTCGTATTTCCGGAAACCGGATCCGTTCAGCAGGGCGAAGAGGTCATCCTGGCGCCACATCACCCCCTTGGGCATGCCGGTGGTCCCGCCGGTGTAGAGCAGGTTGAGATCGTCGGGGCCCCGCCCCCAGGGCGCCCGCACCCGCTCGCCGGCGCCGTCACCGGTGGCATCGTCGGTCGCCACCTGCTCGTAGGGCACCGCCCAGGAGGGGCAGGGGGCAGTGCCGTCGTCGACCCAGAGCCAACTCCGGATGCCGGGGATCCGCTCCCGGATCCCCTCGATGCGTTCGGCGAACACCCCGTGGAAGACCACCGCCACCGCGTCGGCGTTCTCCCACAGATAGGCCAGCTCGTCGTCGGCGTAGCGGTAGTTGGTATTGATGGGGACCAGGCCGACCTTGAAGATGGCGAAGGTGGCTTCGAGGTACTCGGGGCAGTTGTAGAGGTAGAGGGCCACTTTGTCCTGCTTGGCCACCCCCGCTCCCAGGAGCCACCGCGCCACGTTGTCGGCCCGGTGGTCGGTCTCCTTCCAGGTCTGGGTGCGCGAACCCTGGCTCAGCGCCGGCGCCTCCGGCAGCGTCTCCGCCACCGCCTCCCACACATCGGCGAAATTCCACTTGGTCATTGCTTTCGTCACCCCTTGTCACCTGTGGGCCGATTATCTCGGCCGAACCGGAGCAGCCTACGCTCGCGGTCATGGACTTTGCCCTTCCCCCTGATGACGACGCCCGCCGGGCCTCGGTGCGGTCGTGGTTGGCCGATCATCCCCAGCCGTCGGCCCGGGCGCTGGCCGAGGCCGGCTACGTGGCCCCCCACTGGCCGGAGCCCTGGGGGATGGGCGCCGATCCGGAGTCCCAGCTGATCGTGGACGACGAGCTGAAGCGGGCCGGGGTGCGCCGGCCCACCAACACCATCGGGATCGGCTGGGCGGGGCCGACCATCCTCCGGGCCGGTTCCGAGGAGCAGAAGGAGCGCTACCTGCTCCCGCTGCTGTCAGCCGACGAGATCTGGTGCCAGCTGTTCAGCGAGCCGGGGGCCGGTTCGGACCTGGCTTCTCTCACCACCCGGGCCGAACGGGACGGTGACGAGTGGGTGGTGAATGGCCAGAAGGTGTGGACCTCCTACGCCCACGTGGCCAAGTTCGGGATCCTGCTGGCCCGCACCGACCCGGAGGCACCGATCCACCAGGGGATCTCCTATTTCATCTGCCCGATGGACGCCGCCGGCATCACCATCCGGCCCCTGGTCGACATGACCGGGACCCACACCTTCAACGAGGTGTTCTTCGACGACGTCCGGATCCCGGCGGCGAACCTGGTCGGCCGGGAAGGTGACGGCTGGAGGTTGGCCAAGGTGACCCTCGGGAACGAGCGGGTCTCGCTGTCCGGCGCCGGGTCGCTGTGGGGGATGGGGCCGACCGCCGAGGACCTGGTGGAGGGGGTGAAGCGGTCCGGCGGCTCCTCCGATCCGCTTCTCCGCCAGCGGCTGGCCCAGGTGTGGTCCGAAGGCGAGATCCTCCGGCTCCTCCGGCTGCGGATGGTGTCGGCGGCGGTGTCGGGGGCCGACCCGGGACCCGAGGCCTCGGTGCGCAAGGCCCTGGCCGACGAGCACGGCCAGCATGTGATGGGGCTGGCCTGTGACCTCTCCGGCGCCTCGGGGATGCTGACCGGGGTCGGGCCCGATGCCATCTACCGCTTCGGGTTCATGTTCGCCCCCGCCCTCACCATCGGCGGGGGCACCTCAGAGGTGCAACGGAACATCATTGCCGAGCGGACCCTGGGGCTCCCGCACGATCCGGCCGCCGGAGCCGCCGTTGCTCAGACCGAGCCGGCCCGGTCCGCGGCGATGGGCCCGGCGTCCTCGTAGCCCTGGCGGATACCCTGACCGGCCCGCCGGGCCAGTTGCTCGGGCTCGTACAGCATCCAGTAGGCGTTCCGGGCGTGGCTCCGGGCCCGGTTGACGCAGACCTGGGCCAACTTGGCCGGGTCCTCTTCCTCGTTCTCGTGGACGAAGACCTCCAGGATGTGGGTGGAGGTCAGGAGCTGGGCCAACATGATCCCCTGGGCGGCCTCGTGGGCGCAGACCTGGTCGATGGCGGCCTTCCCGGGCATGCCCATGGCCACCACGATCCGGCAGTGCTCGTCCTCGATGAGCCGCTTGCACTCGACGCCCAGATCCTTGAATCCGGGCACCGTCCGCCGCACCACCTCGAACTTCTCCCCGTAGCCCGGACAGTCCGCCAGCTCGCTGAATGCCTCCGCGCCCATGTCGAAGCGGGCAAACATGGTGTCAACCAGGCCAATTCGATCCATGGGCCCAGCTTAACGGGCACCTGCGGCGGGGCTTCCGGGTTGGCGGCGGACCCGGGTTCGACCCGCCCGCCGGCCTGCATAAGACTCTCCGCCGATGACTCCGCCGTCGACCTCCCCAGTACCCACCCCCGACGCCGGCCGGTGGGCGGCCCGAGATGCCGGGGTGGTCTGGCACGGCTTCACCCAGATGGCGGCCTACGAGGGGAATTCGCCCATCACCGTGGAGCGGGCCGAGGGGCGGGAGGTGATCGACGTCGACGGACGCCGTTACTTCGATGCCATCTCCTCGTTGTGGGTGATGACCCTCGGCCACCACGTCCCCGAACTGGATGCCGCCCTGGTCGCCCAGCTGGATCGGGTGGCCCATACCACCCTGCTCGGAAACGGGAACCGGACGGTGGTGGAGTTCGCCGAGGCCCTGGCCGAGGTGGTGCCGGTCGACGACGCCCACATCCTGTTCGCCTCCGATGGCGCGGTGGCGGTCGAGCAGGCGGCCAAGATCGCCTTCCAGTACTGGGTGAACCGGGGTCAACCCGGTCACACCCGGTTCCTCGCCCTCGGTGACGCCTATCACGGGGACACCGTCGGGGCCCTCTCCCTCGGCGACGGCGGCTTCGGGACCGACTTGTTCGACCCGCTGCGGTTCCCGGTCATCCGGACCCCCGGCTACGCCTCGCCCGACTGGTTGGACAAGGCGGTGGCCTCCATCCAGGCCCATGCCGACGAGTTGGCGGCGGTCATCATCGAGCCGCTGGTCCAGGGGGCGGCCGGCATGTTGGTGGCCGACCCCGCCGACCTGGCCGGGTTGGGGGCCGCCTGCCGTGAGCACGGGGTGCTGTTGATCTGTGACGAGGTGGCGACCGGGTTCGGCCGGACCGGCAAGCTTTTCGCCTCGGAGTGGGCCGGCCCCGATTTCCGTCCCGACCTGATGTGTCTCGGCAAGGGGATCACCGGCGGCTACCTCCCCCTGTCGGCCACGGTGGCCTCCGGTGCGGTGTTCACCGCTTTCGACGGGGCCGACCTCGGCGAAAAGACCTTCTACCACGGCCACTCCTACGGCGGGAACGCGCTGGCCTGCGCGGTGGCCCAGCGGCACCTCCAACTCATCAACGAATGGGATGTCCTGGCCAACGTGGTGGCGGTGGCGGACCACCTCGCCACCCGGTTGGACGGACAGGTGCTCGGGCTGCCGGGTGTCGGTGCCGTGCGTCAGCGCGGCCTGATGGTGGGCATCGAGCTGGACCCGCCCGCCGGCGCCGAGCGCTGGGGCCGGCGGGTCTGCGCGGCGTCGACCCGACAGGGGATCCTGTTGCGGCCCCTGGGCGACGTGGTGGTGCTGATGCCGCCCCTGACCACCACCCTCAAAGAAATCGACCGGGTGGTGGAGGTGCTGGCGGCGTCGATCACCTCGGTAGGGCAGGAAGACCGACCATGACGGGGAGGGGCGAGGCCGACGGATCGAGGCCGGGAAGGGAGCCATTGGCGTGGTCGGACTGGGTGGAGGCCTCCTGTCGGACCGTCGAAGCCGCCGGTCAGTGGCGCCACCCCCGGACGTTCGACGCCCGGGGCCCGATCGGACAGCTGACCGGCGAGGGTGCAGACGCCCGCCCCCCGGATCCAGAGCGGGAGATCATCTCGTTTGCCTCCAACGACTACCTCGGACTCTCCTGCCACCCGACGGTGATAGCCGCCGCCCACCAGGCCCTCGACCGCTGGGGAGCCGGTTCGGGGGCCTCGCGGCTGGTGACCGGATCGCGCCCGATCCACGCCGACCTCGAGGCCGCCCTGGCCGACTGGAAGGGTTGCCCCCGGGCCATCGTCTTTCCCACCGGGTTCGCCGCCAACCTGTCGGTGCTGTCGGTGTTCGCGTCGGCCGGGGCCTCGGTGTTCTCCGACGAGTTGAACCACGCGTCGATCATCGACGGATGCCGGGCCGCCCGGGCGGAGGTGGCCGTCTACCGCCACAACGACGTCGGGCACCTCGAACGGCTGTTGAAGGCCTCGACCCGGCGCCCGATCATCGTGTCCGACACCATCTTCTCCATGGACGGCGACGCCGCCGATCTGGTCGGGCTGGTCGAGGTGGCCGGGCGATTCGGGGCCCTGCTGGTCCTCGACGAAGCCCATGCCGTCCTCGGGCCGGAGCTGCCGGTCATCCCCGCTGACCGAGGGGTCGACGTGTTGCGGGTGGGGACCCTGTCGAAGACGCTGGGCTCCCTGGGCGGTTTCGTGGCCGGGCCGAGCCGATTCGTAGAGTTGCTGGTCAACCGGGCCCGGCCCTACATCTTCACCACCGCCCCGTCGCCGGCCGACGCTGCCGCCGCGCTGGCGGCGCTGGGCATCGTCCGTTCGCCGGAAGGCGAGGGGCGCCGGGCCCGGCTTTCGGAACTGGTGGGCCGGGTATCCGGCGCCATGCTCGCCGGCGGGAGCCGGGGCGGGCACCCGTCGCCGATCGTGCCGGTCATCATCGGGGACGAGTCACGGGCGGTGGCGGCTTCCGAACGCCTGTTGGCCCACGGCCTGTGGGTCCCGGCCATCCGGCCCCCCACCGTCCCGAGGGGGACGTCCCGGTTGCGCGTCACCCTGTCGTCGATCCACACCGACGAGCAGGTCGACCGGCTGATCGCCGAACTGGCCGCATTGGAAACGGACCCGGATCCCGGTACCGGGGATCCGAGCCCCGATCTGATCGGGAACGTCGTTGCGACCTGAGCAGGTCGTCCTGGTCTGCGGGACCGGGACCGAGGTCGGCAAGACCTGGGTGGGCACCCAACTCCTGCACGAATTGCGGTCCCGGGGCCTCGACGTCGCCGCCCGCAAACCGGCGCAGTCGTTCGAAGTCGGCACCGACGGGAAGCCGCTCGGCGGGGCGACCGACGCCGAGGCGTTGGGGGCCGCCTCCGGGGAGCCAGCCGGGGGAGTCTGCCCCGCTCATCGTTCCTATCACCGGGCGATGGCCCCGCCGATGGCGGCCGAGGCCCTCGGCCTTCCCGAGTTCACCATCGCCGACCTGGTCGACGAGGTGGTGTGGCCCG
>DATARI010000178.1:0-2255 GCA_036264255.1 Acidimicrobiales bacterium
GCGTCGCTCGGGTTGGTGGTGTCGGGCCCCTCCGCTGCCGTCTGGGTGTAGCCGGTGTTGGCGGTCAGGGACGTCCATTCGAACGACTGCTTGCGGTTGGTGTCGGTGACCACCAGGTTGGCCGGCTTGGCCAGCACCTGGTGTTGGAGGTGGCGGTCAGTGTCGAGGGTCCCGGCGTAGAAGATGGTCGGGTTGTCCGACAGCAGGCCGATGGAGGCGGCGTTGACCAGCCCGCTGGAGTTGCCGTCGACCACCAGCGGATCGGCGAGGGACTCGGCCCGGACGATCGGGCGGGGATTGTTGACCGTGTACGACACCAGCGGCGGGGTCGGGGGCTGGTTGGGGGGCCGGGCCAGCGCCGCCTCGTCGAGGTTGGCGATGGGGGAGACGTTGGCCACCGGCTTCCCGTAGGACACCGGGTTGGACAGCCCGGACGGGGTGGTGGCCAACCCGAGGGCCAGCTGCTGGGGGTTGGGGGTGTTGTAGCGCTCGTAGGCCTGGTCGTACTGCACCAGCACGTCACCGGCGCTCATCAGCGACGCCATCGGGGCCAGGGCGTTCCAGTCCTCGGTCCCGCCCTGGAGGGGGGAGTCGATCGCCTGCAACAGGTCGGCGGTGGGGAGCGACCCCATGATCTGCTGCTCGTGGGTCACGAAGGGCCGGTTCAGCAACCCGGGCCAGACGGTGTCGATGGTGTCCCCCCACCGGTAGGCGGCGAAGTCGTTGCCGGGGAGGGCGTAGACCCGGGTGCCCGGATGGGTCTGGTTGAGGGCGGCGGCGGCCTGACGGACGTAGGTCGGCGGGGTGGCGGGTTGGGTGAAGCCGTGGGCGATGATCGCCCCGGTCCAGAGCGGGGTGGAGGCGCCGGCGATGGCGGCGACCGCGAAGGCCCCGACCAGCAGTCCGGTCCGGCGCACCCGCCGCACCACCGCGGTCACCCCGGCGCCGAGAAGGACGGCCAGGCCCAGGATGACCAGCGGGGAGGCCCGGTCGGTGGAGCGCATGGCCAGACCGGCGGTGGTGTCGACCATGACCGCCTTCAGCACCGACCCGAAGCCGGAGGGGTGGGTGAACGGGTAGGCCCCCACCGACAGCACCATGCCGACCACGATGACCAGGACGAAGTAGGCCCGGTGGCGCCACTTGACCATTACCGCGGCGGCGATGGCCAGTACCGGGACGGCGAAGCTGACCGCCACCAACCACAGGTTCTGGGTATAGGCCACCGACGACTGGGTCCAGTTGCCGACCCGGTCGGAGCCGTAGAAGTACCAGTAGCCGAGTCCCCGGATCACCTCGGAGGCCAGCGACGTCGAGCTGGTCACCGGCACCGTCTCGGTGTACTTGAGCACGTTGATGCCGTAGGCCGCCTCCACCTGGAGGCCGATGGCCCACCACAGCGAGACCAGGCCACTGAGGAGCCCGACCTTCCAGGCCACCCCCCAGGCCCGCCGCCAGCTGGCCTCCCGGGCGATGACGACGGAGTAGAGGAGCCAGAGCACCGGCGCCACTCCCACATAGATGATGGAGCTGGCGTTGATGCCGCTGACCAGCGCCACCACCAGTGCGAAGAGGGCCGGGTACCTCCAGCCTCCCCGCCGGAGGGCGAGGATGACGAAGGCCACCATCCAGGGGAGGCCGGCCCAGGGCATCAGGATGGCGGAGATCCTCCCGGCGTACTGGAGGACGTAGGGGGTGAACATGAAGCCGATCGACGCCACGTAGCGGCCCGGGCCGGTGAGCCCGACCACCCGGCACAGATACAAGGTCCCGGCCCCGGCGGCGAACAGCAGCACCCCCATCCACAATCGCTGGGCCACCCACAGCTGGACGTGGAGCTCGGCCAGCCCCCAGTAGAACGGCCCCATCGGCAGCAGATAGCCGATGTTCTCGTGGGTCACGGTGCCGAGCGCCACCGAGGGGTCCCACAGCGAGGTGGCCTGGCGGACGTAGCGGCCGGGGTCGAGATAGAGGTAGGTCTTGGTGTCGTCGGTGACCACCCCGGGCCGGGAGGCCAGCATCGGGACGAAGGCCAAGACGGCCATGGTCAGGTAGTCGACGGTGGTCCGCAGCCGGCTGGTCGACCGCAACCGCCGGTAGAGGCCGCCCCCGCGACCGGGGTGGTTGCCTATCGGCGCGGGAGGAGAAGGTTCGGGATCCGTCACGAGTGATCGGTAGTGTAAACAACCTGACCAGACTGATTGGGTCGAGGAAGACGGATGGGTCGGCGATCGGCTGACCTGGGAAACCACCAG
>DATARI010000196.1:0-2968 GCA_036264255.1 Acidimicrobiales bacterium
TATCGTCGATGCCAATGCCTGAATCGGGTGCCAGACGACTGGGGAGACTCGCAGAGGAACTGGAGGAGGCCGGCCTCCCCTCGCATGGAACCGGGGCGTTCCGGGCCATGCTGATCGAGGAGATCGACCTCGCTCTCCGCCCACCGGTTCACGAACACCGGGTGCCGAGCGGCGGCACGATCCTTGATCCCCGGTCGGATCCCTCCCGGTGGTCGGCGGGCACCCAACTCGACATCGCCCGTCAGCCACTGGGCCGGCAACCTCTTCCCGACGCCCGCCGTTTTGTCGATGGGATCTCGAGTTGGCTCCTGCGCCGTAGCGAGGGCGCGGCCGAGTGGATTGTGTTCGACCGGCCGGCGGGGTCGGAGCGCGATCTGGTCGTCCTGGCGGGTGTGTTCGAAGCCACCATCGTGCAGCGGCACCCGGTCGGGGCAGTCCGGGTCGCCGGAGGGTTCGGCGTGCTGCGCTGGGACGGCCTCCGATGGCACCACGAACCCCCCATCCGCGGATGGATCGACGCCATCACCGCCTGCGAGGCCCATGGTGACCCCCAGGTGCTGGAGGCGATGCTTTCGTTCGCGGTGCATGACTTGGGGTCGCTGGGCATCGGATCGTTGCTCATCTACCGGCCCCATGGACATCCCGGCCCTCCCGTGGAAGAGCGGCTTCCGGAACCGCCGGCGCTCGAGATTCGCCGGGCCACCCATCTGGCCCCGTTACGACATGCTCTGGCCCAGGTCGACGGGGCGGCGATCTTCGACTCGGAGGGGGTGCTCCGCCGCCTCGGTGTGCGGCTCATACCCAGCCCGACGGCGGAAAAGACGGTGGAGGCCTTCGGTGGGACCCGACACACCTCCGGCCGCCGCTACAGCCATGACGACCCGCTCGCCACCGTGATCGCCGTGAGCGACGACGGACCGATCTCGGTGCTCCGCAATGGTGCGGTGCTCGGCCGATCCCACGGCTCCGATTGACCTACGCCGGGCTCGGGCCATTGGGTGCAATTCCCACTTCTTGGCCCTACAACCGGTGGCGGGAAGCCGCCGAGGGCCAGGAGACGTCGAGACTGACTGTGACGGTGATGGGCCCAACGACGATGATGGTCGGATGACTCGATCGGGACCGGTCGGCCTGGTGCTCACCCCGGGAGCCAGCGCTCGACGGAACCAGTCCGGGCTGGTGGCGATCGACCGGGCGGTGACGAAGGTCGGTGTGGAGGTCGAGCGAATCGAGTTCCCCGGCCAGGCCGCCGGGAAACGGCGCCCCGATCCGCCCGAGGTGTGCATCCAAACGATCCGTGCCGCCGCGGCCGGGCTCGCCGACCGCCTCGGTGTCCCGACGGGCCGCTTGGCCATCGGCGGTCGTTCCATGGGCGGACGAATGTGCTCCATGGCGGCCGCCGAGGGGCTGGAGGTGGCCGCGCTGGTTCTGGTCAGCTATCCACTCCATCCCCCGGGAAGACCCGACCGGCTTCGGACCGCCCACTTCCCGGATCTGCACGTGCCCTGCCTCTTCGTGTCCGGCCGGCGGGACGCCTTCGGCAGCCCCGCCGAGTTGGAGCGGGAGACGGCCGCGATTCCAGGGCCCGTCACCCTTCTCCTCGTGGAGGGGGACCATTCGTTGCGGAAGAGCGAGTCCGAGGCGGGCGAGATGGTGGCCACCTGGCTGTCCGGCTTGGCCTGATCAACGCCAGACCAGCCCGCATAAGGTTCCGGGACAAACAGAGTGGGGTCCGCAGGCGCGGCGAAAAGGAACCGATCGTGTCCGAACAGTTCAAACAGGAATTCTGGGATGACCGCTACCGCTCCCACCCTCACCTCTGGAGCGGGAACCCGAATCCGCACCTTGTCACCGAGGCAGAGGGACTCGCCCCCGGGAAGGCGCTCGACGCCGGCGCCGGCGAAGGAGCCGACGCAATCTGGCTGGCCAAGCGAGGGTGGCAGGTCACGGCCGTCGACATCTCGACGGTCGCTCTGGAGCGGGCGGCGGTGAACGCCGATCAGGCCGGACCGGACATCGCGAGGCGAATCTCCTGGAACCAGGGCGACCTCAACAATTGGGAACCGCCGCCTCGCGCCTACGACCTGGTATCGACCCAGTACCTCCACGTCCCCGTCGACGTCCGCATCCCCCTGGTCGATCGACTGGCATCCGCGGTGGTACCGGGAGGCACGTTGCTCATCGTCGGCCACCATCCGTCTGATCTGGAGACGACCATGCCCCGACCCCACGAGCCGGCGCTGTTCTTTACCGGTGACGACATCGCCGAACAACTGGAGCCCGCCGAGTGGGACATCGTGACCAACGCCGCCGCCGGGCGTACGACGACAGACCCGGAGGGTCGGGCTGTCACCATCCATGACACTGCCCTCTGCGCCCGGCGCCACTGGTGAGGCGATCGGACTTGATCCGGTAGCGGTCTTCCAAGAAGGATCGGACGGATGACCAACATGATTGGCGGCGAATCCGAGTCCAGGACCACCCCGAAGGGGGTCGATGTGGACCACCTGTTCCGGCTCGACGGGCGAGTCGCCATCGTGACGGGCGGCACCCGAGGCATCGGGCGGGCCATTGCTGAGGGGTTCAGCGCCGCCGGGGCCCGGGTGGTGGTGGCCAGCCGAAAGGCGGAAGCCTGCACCGAGACAGAACAGGCGCTTCGGGCCTCGGGCCACGAAGCCCTCGGCGTGCCTTGCCATCTGGGTTCCCTCGAAGACATCCAGCGGCTGGTGGCCACCACCGTCGAGACCTTCGGGGGAATCGACATCCTGGTGAACAATGCGGCCAACCCCCTGACGGAGGCGGTGGGGAGCTTCACCGAGGCGGGGTTCGCCAAATCGATGGATGTCAACGTCAAGGGCCCGGTGTTCCTCATCCAGGAAGCGCTTCCACATCTGAAGGCCTCGGATCACGCATCCGTCATCAATGTGGTGTCGGCCGGCGCCTGGCTGTTCTCTTCGTCGGTCTCCAT
>DATARI010000235.1:0-12966 GCA_036264255.1 Acidimicrobiales bacterium
TACCCCGTCGATCACCACCGCCACCCTCCCCGGTGGTGAGGTCGGCGCTCCCTACAGCCAGCCTGTGGCCGGCACCGGTGGCAGCACCCCGTACGCCTGGTCGGTGACCGCCGGCTCGTTGCCGGTCGGGCTCACCCTCGACGGCGCCACCGGCGTCATCTCCGGTACCCCGACGACCTCGGGCCCCGCGACGTTCGCGGTCACCCTCACCGATGCGGCCAACCAGACCGCCTCCCAGGCCTACGCCGTTGGTATCTTGGCTACCCCGTCGATCACCACCGCCACCCTCCCCGGTGGTGAGGTCGGCGCCGCCTACAGCCAGCCTGTGGTGGGCGCGGGGGGCAGCACCCCTTACGCCTGGGCGGTGACCGCCGGCTCGTTGCCGGCTGGTCTCACTCTCAGCGGCGCCACCGGCGTCATCTCCGGCACCCCGACGTCCCCGGGTTCGTCCACGTTCACCCTTACCCTCACCGATGCGGCCAACCAGACCGCCTCCCAGGCCTACGCCGTTGGTATCTTGGCTACCCCGTCGATCACCACCGCCACCCTCCCCGGTGGTGAGGTCGGCGCTCCCTACAGCCAGCCTGTGGCCGGCACCGGTGGCAGCACTCCCTACGCCTGGTCGGTGACCGCCGGCTCGTTGCCGGTCGGGCTCACCCTCGACGGCGCCACCGGCGTCATCTCCGGGACACCGACGTCCCCGGGTCCGTCCACGTTCACCCTTACCCTCACCGATGCGGGCAACCAGACCGCCTCCCAGGCCTACACCGTTGGTATCTTGGCTACCCCGTCGATCACCACCGCCACCCTCCCGAATGGTGAGGTCGGCGCCGGTTACAGCCAGACACTGGCCGGCACGGGGGGGAGCACTCCTTATGCCTGGTCGGTGACCGCTGGGTCTCTGCCGGCCGGTCTCACCCTGGACGGCGCCACCGGCATCGTCTCCGGCAGTCCAACCGCTTCGGGCTCAGCCACCTTCACCGTCACCCTTACCGATGCCAACAGCCAAACCGCCAACAAGATCTACACCCTGGGGATCGTTGCCGGCCCTTCCATCACTACGACCTCTCTTCCAGCGGGCGAGGTCGGCGTTCCCTACAGCCAGACTTTGGGCGGCGCGGGCGGCACTGGTCCCTATACCTGGTCGGTGACCGCCGGCTCATTGCCGGCCGGGCTCAGCCTCAACAGCACCACCGGCGCCCTTTCGGGGACACCCACCGGTTCGGGCCCCACCACGTTCACGATCACGCTCACCGATGGCAGCGGCAAGACCAGCACCAGGAGCTACTCGCCGACCTTCCTGGCCGGACCCTCGATCATCACCACATCCCTGCCCAGTTCTGAAGTCGGCGTCCCCTACAGCCAGACCGTGGTCGGCACCGGTGGCAGCGCTCCCTACGTCTGGTCGGTGACCACCGGCTCGCTGCCGGCCGGGCTCACCCTGGACGGCGCCACCGGCATCATCTCCGGCACCCCCACCAGTTCTGGCTCGCCCACTTTCACGGTCACCCTCACTGACGCCAACGGCAAGACGGCCACCCAGGCCTACACCCTCAAGGTGCCGGCCGCCCCGTCGATTGCCACCGGCACGCTCCCCGGCGGTGGGGTCGGTGCCGCCTACAACCAGACCCTGACCGGAACTGGTGGCACCGGCCCGTACCGGTGGTCGGTGAGCGCGGGGTCGCTGCCGCCCGGGCTCACCCTCAACGGTGTCACCGGCGTCATCTCCGGCACCCCGACGACCTTGGGGTCGTACGCATTCACCATCACTCTCACCGATGGTTCGGGCAAGACGATCAGCCGGGCCTACTCCTTGACGGTCCTCATCTCCTCGCTCAACTCCCGACCGATCGCCGCCACCCCCAACGGGTTGGGCTACTGGCTGGTCACTCCCACCGGTACCGTCACCACCTTCGGGAACGCCGCCTCCTTCGGATCGATGACGAGCCAACCCCTCAACAAGCCGATCGTTGGCATCGCCAGTACGTCGGACGGCAAGGGCTACTGGTTGGTGGCGTCTGACGGTGGGGTCTTCGCCTTCGGCGATGCCGGCTTCTACGGCTCCGAAGGTGGACAGCATCTGAACAAGCCGATCATCGGCATCGCCAGCACGCCGGACGGCAAGGGCTACTGGCTGGTGGCCTCCGACGGCGGCGTCTTCGCCATCGGTGATGCCGGGTTCTACGGCTCCACCGGGTCCATCCAACTCAACAGTCCGATCGTCGGCATCGCCACCGCGCCGGCCGGCAAGGGGTACTGGCTGGTGGCTTCCGACGCCGGCGTGTTCGCCTTCGGGAACGCCGTCTTCTACGGCTCCGGCGGGGGTCACGCCATCAACAAGCCGATCGTGGGGATTGCGGCGACCCCGAGTGGTAATGGGTACTGGATGGCGGCGGCCGACGGCGGGGTGTTCGCCTTCGGGGGCGCCGCCTTCTACGGATCCATGGGTGGTCGACCCCTCAACCAGCCGGTCGAGGGTATTGCCGCCACCGCCTCCGGCAAGGGCTACTGGTTGGCCGCTGCCGATGGGGGAGTGTTCTCCTTCGGGAGCGCGGCGTTCACCGGGTCGATCCCTGGCCTCTGAGCCCTACTGACCCTCGAACGTCCGCCACGGCCGGCCTCCGAAGTGGCTAGCCGGCATCAGGTACCCGGCCGGCGACGACCGGGGCCAGGGATGCCTCCTTGGCCAGGTTCTCGTCCAACTTGAGACCCTCGATGTCGACATTGGGTATGGCCCGATCCAGCCAGTGTGGCAACCACCATGCGCTTCGGCCCAAGAGGGCCATGACCGCCGGGACCAGGGTCAGCCGCACCACGAAGGCATCCACCAGAACACCGACGGCCAGGGAGAATCCGATTTCCTTGGTCACCACGTCGTCGGAGAACACGAAGCTGGTGAAGACGCCGATCATGATCAGGCCGGCCGCCACCACCACCCGGGCACTCTCGCCGTACCCCCTGATGACTGACGGTTTGGCTTCGCCGGTGTGGGCGAATTCCTCCCACATCCGGGAGACCAGGAAGACTTCGTAATCAGTGGACAGCCCAAAAATGGCGGCGATCAGGAAGATGGGCAAGAAGCTCACCACCGGCCCGGTGTTGTGGACCCCGAACAGGCTCCCGAGGTGTCCGTCCTGGAAGATGCTGACCACCAGCCCCATGGCCGCGAGGATGCTCAACAGGAATCCGAAGACGGACTTGAGCGGCACCAAGATGGATCGGAACACCAGCGCCAGCAGCACCAGGCCCAAACCCACCACCACGATCAGATAGACGGGAAGAGCCGCCTGCAGCTTGTTGGATACGTCGATATTGACCGCGGTGGGCCCGGTGACCAGGACTTCGACCCCGGTCGACTTCTGCACCTGCACCGCGTCGGTGCGGACCAGGTTCACCAACTGAGACGTCTGCTCCGACGAGGGGCTGCTCTTCGGCGTCACGATGACGATGGTCACGTCTTTGGAAGAGTTTTGGATAGGAGGGGATACCGAGGCAACGTCGGGCAACCCACCCAGGCCCTTGACCGCGGCTTCCGCCACCTGTTGCGGGTTGTCCTTCGGCGGAGCGTTGACGACCACGGTGAGAGGACCGTTCACGCCGGCCCCGAAGCCCTCGGCCAACAGATCGTAGGCGACCCGACCGGTGGAGCCAGGTGGATCCGAACCGGCGTCGGGCAAGCCGAGCTTGAGCCCAAGGGCGGGCAAGGCCAGGAGCACGACGATGACCGCCCCGATCCCGATGACGATGACTGGCCGGCGGGTGAGGACTCTGGCCCAGCGGAGACCGGCGGCGTCGCGATCCTCTCCTGATCGACGCCGCGCCTTCGAAGGCCCGACCGGCTTGATGCGAGCGCCGATGATGCCGATGATCGCCGGAACCAGGGTCACCGCGATGAGTACGGCCACGATGACGGTGCCGGCCGCCGCCAGTCCCATCACCGTCAAGAACGGGATGTCCACCACTGCCAGCCCGCACAGCGCCATGACGACGGTGAGGCCGGCAAACACCACCGCGCTCCCCGCGGTGGCGGCGGATCGGGCCGCCGCCTCTTGGGGTTCGAGGCCGGTGGCCAGGAGTTGTCGGTAACGCTGCAGGATGAAGAGCGCGTAGTCGATGGCCACTGCCAGGCCCAACATGGTGGCCACCACCGGGGCGGCCGATGAGAGGCTGATCACCGCGCCCAGGGCATTGATGCCGGAGATGCCGATACCGACGCCGATCAGGGCGGTGAGCAACGGAAGCCCGGCGGCGACCATCGATCCGAGGGTGATGGCCAGGACGATGTAAGCGATGACCAGGCCGCCGGCCTCCGAACTGTCCTTGGCTGCCGCCGGAGACACCACCCCTCCTCCGAACGCCACCTGGACCCCGGCCTTCTGGGCTGGCGTCGCGCTCTGCTCCAAAGCCTGCTGGGCCGCCGTGGTGATCCCCGAGACCGGCACCGCATAGATGACGGTGGCATAGGCGATACGCATGTTCGAGGAGATGGTTCCCTTGCTATAGGGGTCGCTGACCAGCTTGACCTGCGGGGCTTTTTGGGCCTGAGCCACCGACGCTTGGACGGCTGACTGGATCGTCGGATCCGTGAGGGTCTTACCCGCCGGCACCGCGAAGACCATCTGAGCGGCAGCACCGGCGGCGCCGGGGAACTTCTGGTTCAGCAGGTCGATCGCTTGTTGCGACTGGGTGCCGGGAATGGAGAAAGCGGTGCTTGGGGGCCGGCTGAAGGCACTGGAGAGAGAGATCAGGGCGATGAGGAGGAGCACCCAGAAAGCCAGCACCCGCTTCCGATGGAGGAACGTCCATCGGCCAACCCGGTACAAGTACGTTGCCATCGCCCGTCCCCTCAACTTCCCACGTCTGGCCCTACTTGCTGCAGCGGAAAGCCTATCGGCCGCCCGATGGCCGGGCCCGGGACCGCGCGGCGATGACCTGGGGCTTGTCCGAGTGGCGCCCCCGGCCCAGAAGTACAGTGAGCCGGGTGCCACCAGACGACCGGGTGGAGCATCTCGAGCTCGAGCGGATGGTGGAATCACCCGCACCACCGACGGCGCAACGACGACGAAAGAGCGGGCGGCAACGGGCTCGCTCGATCGCCTCCTGGATCGTGTTGGTGTTGGCCTGCATCCTGGCGGTGACTTCGGTGTTGGTGGTGTTCGTCCGCAACCAGGCCCTCGATACCGACGCCTACGTCGCCACTGTGCAACCGCTGGCGTCCGACCCGGCGGTGCAGTTGGCGGTGGCCGACGCAGTGACCGCCCGGCTGGTGGACAGCATCAACCTGAAACAGCAGGTCGCTAGAGTGCTGCCGCCGGCGGCCGGCTTCCTGGCCACCCCGCTGTCGGTGGGCCTGAATGCCGTGGTGCACCAGACCACCCTGGCCTTCGTGCAGTCGCCGGCGTTCCGTTCGCTGTGGACGACTATCAATCGGGCTGCCCACCAGCAACTGGTCGTCCTGTTGACGGGTTCAGGGTCGGGCCCGGTGTCGACCGCCCGTGGTGAGGTGAAGCTCGATCTCTCCAAGGTCGTCGCCCGGGTGCAACAGGAGCTCGACGCCAACGGCATCACCGTCTTCGACGGGTTGGGGCCGGCCGGAGCCCCGCAATTCGTGCTGTTCAAGTCCACTCAGCTGGAGCGGCTGCAGGGACTGATCCGGACCCTGGATCGTTTGGCGCTCCTGCTCCCGATCGTCACCATCGGCCTGTTCGCCGGGGCCGTCTGGTTGCAAGCCGACCGCCGACGCGGCTTCGTGCGGGCCGCCATCGGTCTCAGTATCGCCATGGCCGGGTTGCTGGCGGCCTTCGCCATCGGCCGACACCAGTATCTCGGTGCAATGTCCGGGGTCACTCCCCATAGCGCGGCGGCCGCCACCTACGACATCATCGCCTCGGTCCCGTTGGCCGCGGTCCGCACGATTCTGGCGGTGGCCGTGCTCGCCGCGCTGGTCGGGGCGGGCATGGGCAGCCGGCCGATCCGCACACGGGTGAAAGGCTTCTGGCCGACCCGATGGAAGGAGGGCCAGTTCCTCCATCTGTGGTCGGCAGCGGGGCGCCCGGTGGAGCTTGCCCTGTTCGGGATCGGCATGTTCGTCATGGTGATCTGGAACGATCTGGTGGTCGGATTGCCGATCCTGATCCTCGCCTGTCTGTTGGCCATGGCCCCGGTGCCGAAGGTGCCGAAGGTGCCGAAGGTGCCGAAGGTGCCGACGGCGTCGACAAAGGGAGAATCTCAGCCGTGACCCCGATCGGTGAGGGAGAGCTGACCGCGGACATCGACGCCCGGGCCGTCTGGCGGTGGATCGAGCCCATCCACGCAGTGACCTACTTCGCCCCTGAGTGCCGAGCGGCGGCGAAGGCCGCCGGCCTGCCGAGCTTCTGGATGGGCTATTTCGGCGGCCGGGCGGCCCCGCTGGGCCCGGTCGGACCGACTGTCGTCGAGGCCCTCTTCTTCAATTTTCACCCCGGGATGGTGGCCCGATCGATCCCCGATGCCTGGTCGTTCGTCGAACCGCCCGAACTACTCAGGGTCCGTAGGATGGCGGCCGCGGAGGCCCTCAGGGCCCGGATTCCGTCCTTGGACAGCCTGGCCGCAACGGTGGGACCCGTCCTCGATCAGGTGGTTGGCGGCGCCAACGGGTCTGGCCGGGCGCTGTTCAGTGCCAATCGCCGGCTGGGTCGATCCGGGGATCCTGTCGAGGCACTGTGGCAGGCGTGCACCTCTCTGCGGGAGCACCGCGGCGACGGCCATGTGGCCACGCTGACGGCGAGCGGCCTCGACGGTTGCCAGGCACTGGTGCTGTTTGCGGCAGGCGAGGGTCTGGACCCCGAGGTGCTCCGCCAGAACCGGGGTTGGTCGGCGGACGAATGGACGCTGGCGGGTGAGCGGTTGGCCGGGCGCGGCCTGGTCGCCGACGGCGGGCTGACATCGGCCGGACAGGCACTGAGGCGGGCCATCGAGGAGGGCACCGATCGGCTGGCCGCACAGCCCTACCGGGTCCTCGATGAAGACCGCACCCGGCTGCTCGCCGACGAACTGGGCCCGGCGGTGGCGGCCCTGTTGGCCTCCGGGGTGATCCCGTTTCCGAATCCGATCGGGCTGCCGGCGCCGGAGGAACCGGGCTGACCCGGCAACCCGGTGACCCGGTGACCCGGCTATCTGATGGTCGGTACCCGGCTGATGACCGTTTCCCGGCTGACCTTGTTACCCGGTCACCGCGGAGTGGGCACGGAGTCGTCGGCCCCGTCGACCGCTTTCACCGCTTCGGTCCCGGGCGGACAGTCCTCGAGATCACCGAAGGACTCGGCGATGAACTCCTGGGTCTCCCGTTGTGCCGCCAGCATCCGCTTCTCGGCGCCGACGGCGAGGAGCCGACCGAGGACGGGGATCTCCCAGAGCGACTCCGCCCGGAGGATGGCCATGACCACCGGCACCAGGTGCTCGGCGGTGTCGAACACCACGTACCTCGGTAGCCATTCAGGGTCGTACTTGGCGTTGAACAGCCAGAGGGACTCGATCTGGGCGAAGCTGGACAAGCGCTTGAGGAACCACCGCTCGGCCCGCTGCATGGCCCCGTCGCCCTTCTCGCCGGCCAGGGTGGACCGGAGTGTGGCGAAGTTGAGGCTGAGCCCTCCGTAGTTGGAGGCTTGCAGATGCTCGATGGTCGAACAGAGGGCGAAGTCGAGGAGCCCGTTCGGATGGTTCCCGGGATCCCGTCGCATCAGGTCGAGTGAATAGCCGTTGATCCCGGTGGCGGGCACGAACTGGCACATCGCCGCCGCCTTCCCCTCCGGGGTGCGGACCACGGTGAGCAACAACCCGGTGTCCCGGGGGTCGAACACCCGGCCCAGCATCATCGAGAAGCCGCGTTCGTGCTCGCCTTGCCGGCTGAGGCTCATCAAGGCGGCGAGTTCCTTCGAAAGCTCGGGAGAGATGCGGGCGGGATCGTGGAAGGAAACCGTGTAGCCCTTGTTCTTGATCCGGTTGTGGGCCTGGCGCAGGCCCTTCTTGTTGCCGCCGGCCAAGGAGAACCGGGGAATGTCCACCACCGCCTCATCCCCGAGGTACACGTGGTGCATGCCCGAATCGCGGTACATGGGTAGCCAGTCCTCGCCGGCGCCCATCACCGCCGGCACCCAACCGTGGCTGTCGGCGAATCGCCGGAAGGCCATCCACACCAGCTCCCGCTCGTTGGCCGGACCGATCGGATCGGGGGAGATCAGACAGATGCCGCCGTAGATGGCGTAGGCCACCAGGCTGTCCCGATGGAAGAACCACTGCTTGTCGGTGCGGAGGGCGAAGTAGTCGAGGGTGGACGCCCCGTGCCGTCGGACGATGTCCCGGGCCCGGAACTCGGCGGCACGCCCGGTGGTCAACCGGCGGTCCACCACCGGGCGGGACACTAAGAACAGGACCCCGAGGGCCAGGGCGATCCCCAACACCAGCAAGGTCGGATTCAAGACGCGCTCCAGCCGAGTCGGCAGGTCGACGGTCTGGATCCCCACCATCCGCTCGGCCGCGGCCCAGAACGCCTTCCACCAGGGAATGGAGAAGTGCAGCCGGTGGGTGCCGACGTGGGCGTAGATCTCGATCGACACCGCCGCCACCGCACAGACCCCCACCACCCCCATCACCAGCGCCACGATGGCCGACCGCAGCGACGGCCAGTCGGAGCCGGCCTTGAATTCGTGCCGGTTCACCACCAGCACCGCCAGGACGATCAAGGCCAGCAGTGACTCCTCGATGTCGCCCCCGGCCAGCAGGTGGAGCACCAGGGTGACCGGTAGCACCACCATCGCCACCCGCCAGGCCAGGTGTTGGCCCCGGAGGATCCCCCGGCCGAGGGCGATGAGGGCCAGACCGGAGAGGGCGACCAGGGTTCCGGCGGCCACGGTGGCCCGGAGAGGGAGGAACTCGAGCAGTACATGAAGCCGGCCGCGAAGCGGGGGGGTGACGGCGTCGAGGACGTCGATCAGGCCGGCAACCAGGATGGCAATCGAGGCGATGCGCCGTACCCGGCGGGTCCGGCGGTGGGCCTGGCGGAGGTTGGGGGCGGGCGGCCACGAGTCACCCTTCGGATAGGACGCCACCACCGTCGGGTGGAGGCCGCGCACGGCGTGATCGGTGCTGAACACCCGCTCCAGAAAGCTGGGAGACCGCAGGTCGGTCTCGGCCAACAGCAGCCGGACGTGGAGGTCGGCGCCGGTTTCCAACTCGATCCAGCTCAGCCGTTGGCGGTGCAGGAAGATCGGCGGCAGGCCCAGCCTCGCCGGGTGCTCCTCGACCACCTCGGCCGTCGCCCCCACATTGGCGTAGAACCCGACCCCGAGATTGGTGAGCTCGGACTGGAGGGTGGCGCCGGTGATCAGACCGGCGAACCCGAGACCGACCAGCCGGCGGCCCGTCTCCCGGGCGGTGTCGTTGGCGATGGCCTCCGAGGTGACCGACTTGAGCGCGCCGCCTCCGAGGATCGACCAGATCCGGCGGCTCAACAGCCCAAGCACCACGATGAGCACGATCAGGACCACCGCGGCGAAGAGGGCGGCCACCTCCGCCTGGTCCCCCCAGTCGGCCTGGTGGGCCGATCGCAACGCCCGTCCCGGGACGCCGGAACCGACATGCTGGAGCATCCAGGGAGAGACCGCCAGCCGGAGCAGGCCGACCCCCACGAACGGCACCAGGATCCACCAGGCGTAACGTCCGAGTCGTCGGTAGAGGGTCCGAGAGGTCACGAAGCGGGTGAGGGTGGACGGGTCGCTGAGCCGGTGGAGCCCATCGAGCCACGGCGCGTCTTCCTTGGCCTGCTCGGCCAGATGCCGCCACCGCTCGCCGGCCAGCGCCCGGTCGAGGGCTCCCGGCTTGGCGTCGGCCGCCGGATCCAACCGGGTCTCGTTGACGTCGCCCTCGGTGTCGTAGGCGTGGTTCCCGGGCTCGATCCGCACCACCCGGAGTCCGGTGGCGGTGTGGAGGTGGAGGTCGACCTCGCCCAACTGCTCGACACCGAGGGTGGTCAGCACCGCCGCCCAGTCGGGGTCGTCGGCAAATCCCGGCTCATGGGTGCCGAGCTGGCGGATGATCCGCCGTTCCGGACCGTCGAGGAAGGCGGCGAACGACTCTCGCAACCGGGGGTGGGCGGCCATGCACCGTTCGGCGTCCACCGCCGGGGAGACGGTCTCGTTGAGGTCGAACAAGTTGCCGGCGATGACCAGGATCCCCGGGCCCTCCCAGGCGTCCAACGCCCGGGCCAGCTCAGTGGTGAGAGTCCTCGACGAATGGGTGGCCTCCGGGGTCAGCAGAAGGTCGCTGACCACCATCACCCGCCGGCCAATGGGCACGTCCACCACCCAGACGCCTGGCTCGGCCGCCGGCACCGGGCTCCCGGCTCGGCGGGGGGTCGGCGGCATCTGATCGTTGACCGGCTGGTTGCCGTTCACTGGTGGGAGGGACGTCGTCACGCTGGCCCCAATCGTAGAGTCCCGCGGGGGTTAGGCTCGTTCGCTGTGGACGGGGAAATCTTTGACGCTCGAGTTCCGGGGAGAAGGCTGTGACCAGGGCATGTTCGTGGTCCACCCCCGCCACTCTCGGCCCACCCGGCTACCGCCGGCCCGGGTGAGCTCCGGCACCGGCCCTGACAACTGGGCGTGGCGACAGGGGCCCGTGCACCAGCCTGGAGAGGCAGTGGTCTTCGATGTGGACGGGGTCCTGTCCGATGCGGTGGGCCGTCAGCACTTTTTGGAGCACGGACGGCGGGACTGGGACAGCTTCTTCGCCGCCTGCGGGGACGACCCGGTCATCGAGGAACTGGCCCGGTTGATGGACCTGCTCGACTCACGGCTGCAGGTGATCTTGCTCACCGGGCGGCCTATCCGGGTCCAACCCCAGACCCTGGCCTGGCTCGAGCGCTACGGGCTGCGATGGGATCTACTGGTGATGCGGGCCCGCGGGGAGTACGCCCACGTGACCCGGTTCAAGCGCGAGGAGGTGGCCCGGTTGCGATCGTTCGGGTTCGACCTCCGGCTCGCCTTCGAGGACGACCCCAACAACTTCGCCATGTTCCATGCCGAAGGCATTCCCTGCGTCTACATCCACTCCGGGTACTACGAATAGCCATTCCGGGTACCCCGAGGCGCCGCCCCGGCCACCACGAATGGCCAGGGATCGTCAGTCCCGATCGGCTCAATCCAGACTGTCGGTCGACGACCTCCGGCCGGCGATGAACCACCCGGCCAGCAGCGCGAGGGCGGCCAGCGTCAGCGGTGGCCAGTCGCCGTAGCGGACGTACAGCGTCCATCCCGACCGCCGGGACAGGTCGGCGAACACGATCTGCTGGACACCGAGCGACGTGCGGGTGAGGAGTTGCCCGCGGTTGGTGAAGGAGGCGCTGAATCCGGTGGGTGCCGCCTGGAGCAGGTCCCGGCCCTGTTCGACCGCTTGGATCTCGGAGGCGGCGATCTCCTGGGTGGGGACCTGGGCACTGGCGTAGGAGGAGGTGTTGGTGGGCACGATCAAGAGCTGGGCCCCGGCCCGCACCGACGGCCGGCCGCGGTCGGCGTAGAACACCTCAAAGGAGATGAGCGTGCCGATCGGGGCGGCCGGCGTGGTCAGCAGGCCGGTGCCGGTACCGGGGATGGCGTCGAGGGGGACCGACGACAGGTCGGCGAAGTGGGCGAAGAAGCTCCGGAAGGGGACGTACTCCCCGAACGGCACTCGGTGCACCTTCTCGTACCGGTCCACCAATCGGCCGTCCGGTCCCCACGCCACCATCTCGTTGCGGAAAGTGGTGGCGGACACCGACTCGGTGACGCCGACCACCAGCGTGGTATGGAGGCTCTGGGCCAGGCCGGAGAGGTTGGCGGCTTCGGTGGTCCCGTTGAGGTTGGTGTCGAGCGACACCACGTCCTCCGGCCAGAGCACCAGCTGGGGTGCTTGACCTCCGTCGAGCCGCTGCATCCGTCGGGTTGCCGACTCCTGTGCGGCCAACACCACCGCCGGATCCACCTGAGACTTCCGGAACCCCCGGGCCCCCCCGCCTTGGACGGCGGCGGCGGTCACCTTGCCGAGAGAGGGTCCGCCGTCGGGGGCATGGGTGCCGACGAGGGTGGCAGCCACGAGGATGACGACCGCCACCACCCCGGTGAGGGCCAACCGACCGTGGCCGGCCACCGCGTGCTTGGTGACCGCGTCGTCGGCCAATCCGGTGCGGGCGAAGGTGCGGGCCCGCCGGAGGTCACGGCCCGAGGCCTGCGCGGCGCCGACGAGGGCAGCCACCCCCACCCCGCCCAGATAGACCGCGCCGGTCAAGGCCAACGGACCCCCGAGGCGGGCGATGGCCAGCACCGGCCCACCCGCCTGCCCCAGGAAGACCCCGCCGATGGGCAGCCCCCCGAACGGCCAGGTCTGTCGCACCGCCTCGGCCAGGGTGAGGGCGGCCGGGAACGCCAACGCCCGGGCCACCACCGGGCGGGCCGGCACCACCAGGCAGGCCAGTGCCGGAAACAGCGCCTCGATGGCGATGAGGACGACGGCTCCGGGCCAGCTGAAGGACCGGGCCCAGGCCAGCCCGGGCACGAAGCAGCCCAGTCCGGCCAGCCACCCGGCCCACAGCCGGGTGCGGGGGCGGAGACCGCCGAGGCGCCACCAGAGGAGACCGGCGGAGGGAAACGCCAGGATCCAGAATCCCCACGGGGGCAGCGACAGGGCCAACCCGACGCCGGAGACGATGGCCGGCACGGCCACCCCGCCCGACCGAGGGACCACCCGGTGTGGCCGATGGTGCACGAAGCGCAAGCGGGCGGACCGCCAGGGCGGAGGTTCCGCATCGTCGATCGAAGGCACCGACACCGGCGGTTGCGGCGACTGCGGCGGCTGCTGCGGCTCGGGCGGTCGCGGCGGAAGGGGCGGGGGAGACGGAGGCGGCGGGAGGGGCGGGACTGTGCTCATCGCACGGCTCCGGTCATCGCACGGCTCCGG
>DATARI010000030.1:0-8721 GCA_036264255.1 Acidimicrobiales bacterium
CTGCAGGGTCCGGCCGAGGTTCCAGGCCAGGACCACCAACACGCCCAACACCACCAGGATGAGCAGTTGGTGGTTGAGTGCCGATCGGAACGCCGCCGTGATCGTCGTGTTGTCGGTCTGGAGGGGGTGCCCCATGCCTGGCATTTCGCAACCAATCTTTCGGGACCTGCCGGTGGCGCTCGGAACGGGCGGTCACAGCCATCGAGCACTAATGCACCGATTGTAGGACGAGGACTTAGCGCGCGACTCTGCACATGCATTGTGCCGAGTTTGATCCCCATCACGGGGCCGATTTGACCTTGACCGATGGAGAAACCGCACAGGGGCGATGTAAGGAGACACCGGCAACACTGCGCCGACGCCCATCAGCCGCTTACATCGCCCGCCGACTCCCGAGTGGACAGCCAGCGTTGGAGTCCGGCGGCATTGGAGTGGACCCCGTTCATGATGTCGAGCTTCTCCCGGTGTTCGTCGGGGACGCCTTCCATGTCGCTCTCGAATTCACTGGCCAGCGCGGCGGCGATGTCATCCCCGCGGCGGAAGGCGGCCTCGGCCACCTCGGCCCACCGGCGGAGGGTGCCGTCGGCCTCCTCGAGGAGGTCCCCCGGATCGCCGAGAAGCCCGTAATGGGCCAGGGCGATGCCGCTCGGCCGACGGTCGGCGAACCGTCGCAATGAGTGGAGAGCCTGGTCGAGATCGAAGTCCGGGGGCGGGGTCGACGGGCGGAGCACGCCGGCATCGGGCAACTTGACCCCCACCGCATCCCCGGCGAACAGCACCCCGCTCAGGGAGTCGTGGAGGGCGACGTGGTGCTTGGCGTGTCCGGGCGAGTCCACCGCGATGAGCGACCGGTTCGGCCCCACCCGGATGGCCTCCCCGTCCTCCAGCACATGGATCCGGTCGGGCGGGGTCGGATCCAGCCGGCCGTACAGCGAATCGAGCAGCGGGCCGTAGACCCGGGCGGCGGAGTCAACCAACTTGGTCGGGTCGGCCAGGTGCCTCGCCCCCGTCGGGTGGACGTAGACAGTGGCCTTCGGGAAGGCCCGGGCCACGTCCCCGACCCCGCCGGCGTGGTCGAGGTGGATATGGGTGACCACCACCCCGGCCAGATCGTCGGGCCCGAGCCCGAGGCCGTCCAACGCCGCCAGCAGCACCGGCACCGAGCTCTGGCTTCCGGTCTCGATCAGCACCGGTTCGGGACCTTCGATCATGTAGCCGGCGGTGACCCGCTGCCACCCTCCGAGCAGGGTGTCGAGTTCGATGACCCCATCGGCGATGGTGCGTCCCGACCCCGGAGCCCCGACCGCCTCGGCGTCATAGGGATGGGTGTGGGCGTGATGGTCGCCGCTCACGACGGGGTGACCTCGATCACCACCTTGACATCGTCCGGCTTTCGGTCGAGCGCCTGTTGCCACGATTCGAGCGGGACCCGGCGGGTAATGAGCTTTCCCAACCAGGTGGGGTCGGCTTTGGCCAGCCCGTCGGCGGCGGCCTGGTAATGGCGGCGATTGGCGTTGACCGAGCCGACCACCGCCTCGTTCTGCAGCACCATCGAGCGGTTCAACGCCCCTTCATCGACGGTGATGGTGTGTCCTCCCGAGGACACCCCGGTGAGGCACACCACCCCTCCGGTACCGACGTGCTCCATGGAGTCGAGGACCAGCGATGACACCCCGGTGCATTCGAGGATGACGTCGGGTCCTTTCACCGAGTCCTCAATGGTGCCGGTGTGATAGGTGGCGCCCAACTCGGCCACCAGCTGCGGCTTGAGCCCGTCGGTCACCTGGTCGAAGACATGGACCTCCAGGCCGCGCTGAACCCCGAGCATGGCCGCCAGCAGGCCGATGGGACCCGCGCCGGTGATCACCACCGTTTTCGGGTCCCAGTGGGCCCGCCCCCCGATGCGGTCGACCTGCTCCCAGGCCTTGGCCACCACACTGGTCGGCTCCAGCAGCACGCCGAGGAAGCCGAGCTTCGGATCGACCTTGACCACGAAGTCCGGTTGGATCCGGTACCGCTCGGACAGGTAGCCGTCGTGCTCTTTGATGCCCCGCTCGGTGTAGAGGCCGTTGCGGCAGAAATCCCACTCGCCGACCGCGCAGTTGGCGCAGGGCACCGGGTCGGGCCGGCGGACGATGCCCACCACATAGTCGCCCTTGGCCAGGTCCCCGCCAGCCGGCGCCTCCAGCACCGTCCCGAGTGACTCGTGCCCGAGGATGAGCCGATCGCGCCCGGGAGGCGGCCAGCCGTACTCGCCGGAGAGGATCTCGATATCGGTGCCGCAGATGCCGACGGCCAGGGTCTGGACCAGGACCGGCCCGTCGGACTCGGGGGGTTCGTCGACATCGTCGAGTCGGGCCGAGTCCTTGGTCATCGGGACGACAGTCAGTGCTTTCATGGAATTCCCTTCCTGAAGAATGAACTGGGGTTGGGCCGCCTACTTCGGTGCTCGGCCGGTCGCTTTGGCCTCGGCCTCCGCCGCGGCGATCTCGGCCCGGGTGCGATCGGCGGCGGCCACGCTGCGGGCGGCGGGCCGGCGGAGGGAATGACCGCCGAGGTGCATCCGCCCGGTACCGGTCTTCGAGCGGGTGGTGGCCCGGCGGACATGGCTGAGGGTGCGGGGGGCCACCATCGGCTTCTCGTGGCCGTTCAGCTTGGACACCGAGTTCACCAACGACACGTGGGAGAAGGCCTGGGGGAAGTTCCCGATCAGCCGGCCGGCCACCGGGTCGTATTCCTCCGAGAGCAAGCCGAGGTCGTTGCGGAGGGAGAGGAGCCTCTCGAGCATCTGGCGGGCATCGTCGGTACGGCCGATCATGCCCAGGCAGTCGACCATCCAGAACGAGCAGGCCAGGAAGGCGCCCTCCCGACCTCGCAGCCCGTCGACATCCCCGGTGTCGACGGTCAGGTACCGGAGCACGAAGCCGCCGTCCATCAATTCCCGTTCCACCGCCTCGATGGTTCCCTTGACCCGGGGATCGCTGGGGGGCAGGAAACCGACCATCGGGATCATCAACAGGCTGGCGTCGAGCTGATCCGATCCGTAGTACTGGGTGAACGACCCCTTGTCGGCGTTGAAGCCCTCATCGGTCACCTGGTCGTGGATCTCGGCCCGGACCTGCCGCCAATGGTCGACCGGACCCTCCATCCCGCAGTTCTCCACCGTCTTGATGGCCCGGTCCATCGCCACCCAGGCCATGACCTTGGAGTGGGTGAAGTGCCGCCTCGGACCCCGGACCTCCCAGATCCCGTCGTCGGGCTCCCGCCAACCCCCCTCCAGGAACTCCATCAGTTCCCGCTGGAGTTCCCACGCCGGCAATTCGACATTGTCGCCGGAGAGAGCCGCCTCGTAGAGAGCCGACATCACTTCTCCATAGACATCTAGCTGGAACTGGCCGGCGGCGGCGTTCCCGACCCGCACCGGACCCGAGTTCTCGTAGCCGGAGAGCCAGGTGACCTCCCATTCATCGAGGCGGCGCTCGCCGGCCGGCCCGTACATGATCTGCATCTGCGACGGGTCCCCGGCCACCGCCCGGAGGAGCCAGTCGCGCCAGGACATCGCCTCTTGATAGAACCCGCCGCGCATCAACGACTCGAGGGTGAGGGTGGCGTCGCGCAGCCAGCAGTACCGGTAGTCCCAGTTCCTCGACCCCCCGAGGGTCTCCGGCAGCGACGTGGTGGCGGCCGCCACGATCCCTCCCGTCGGTTCGTAGGTCAGCGCCTTGAGGGTGATCAGGGAGCGCACCACCGCGTCCTGGTCGATCCCCTTGTAGGTGCACTGGGACACCCAGTCGCGCCACCAGTTCTCGGTGTCCTCGATGGCGTAGACCGCATCGATCGGGCGAGGCGGCTCCTCACAGGCGGCGAACCAGGCCAACGAGAACGGGACGCTCTGCCCCTCCGAGACGGTGAACCTGGCCACCGTGGACATGTCCTTGCCTTCGGTGTGCACCGGCGTCCAGAGCGACAGCCCGTCGGGGCCGGCGATGGCCGTCAGGGTGCCGTCGAGGCGACGGACCCAGGGGATGATCTGACCGTAGCCAAAGCGCATGGTGAGGGTCATGTCCATGGTGACGGTGCCCCGTACCCCCTCCACCAGCCGCACCACCTCGGGGTTGTGCTGACGGATGGGCATGCAATCGATGACCCTGACGGTGCCTTCCTCGGTGACGAACTCCGACTCGAGCACCAGGGAATCGCCCCGGTACCGGCGGTGGGTGGCCCGATGGGACCCGACCGGCGCCAGCTTCCAGCAGCCGTGGTCGCCGGTGCCCAGGAGTTTGGCGAAGCAGGCGGCCGAATCGAATCGAGGCAGACAGAGCCAATCGATGGAGCCGTCCCGCCCGACCAGCGCCGCAGTGTGGAGATCGCCGATGATTCCGTAGTCCTCGAGGGGCAGGCTCATGGCTCTATGTCTAGTCGGACGTCCCTCGGTCTGCCGCCGCGGGCGACCGCCGTTCTGGACCCGCCGGGCCCGGCCTCAACTGTTGGCGCAGGCTCCGGTTCCGACCGAGCCGGATGTCGTCTCCGCCTTCTGGACCCGGGTCAGCACCCCCGGGGAGGTGAGGGCGTAGCCGATATTGCTGTTGGTGGTCGAACGGGAGAAGACCACGCCGATGACCCGGCCGTCGGCCTCCACCAGCGGCCCTCCCGAGTTGCCGGGGAGGACGACCGCCTGGACCTCGTAGACGTCGCGCACGGTGAGGCCCTGCCCGTAGATGTCCCTCCCCTCCGCGGAGAAATTGGCCATGATGCCGGCCGGCACCGCGCTGAAGGGACCGCCCCCCGTGTAGCCGAGCACCAGGGCCTGCACCCCTCGGGTGACGTCGGACGGGTCGAGGGTAAGCGGATGCTCGCGAAGGCCCGACACTCTCATCACCGCCAGGTCGAAGTTGGGATCGAAGAGGACGACGGTGGTGTCGTGGATCCCCGAACTGTCCTGGACGGTCGGATGAGGGATCCCGGCCACCACGTGGGCGTTGGTCACCACCAGGCCGTTCCCGACCACGAACCCCGATCCCTCCTGGATGTCACCGCATCCCGACCCGACGATCTTCACCGTTGACGGTCCGGCCACATTCAGCGCCGTCTGCATCTGGGCGTCGCCGGGAAGCGTCACCGGGCCTGCGGTGGCCGGAGCCAGTTGGGCGAACACCGGGGGGAAGCCTTCGGCGGAGAGGAAGCCCTGCACCCGCGAGAACACCGAAGGGGGTGCCGGCAGCACGTTGTCGAGGGACCGGATGATCTGGGAACCGGAGATCGAGGCGTTGATCGGCAGATACGAGCTGTTGACCAGGGTGCTCGCCACCAGCCAGGTGGCCAACAGGGAGGCGATGACGGCCACCACCACCCCGAATCCGGAGTCCACCGCCCCCAACCGGCCCCGGTGGACCCGTTTGAAGGCCTTCACCCCCACCGTCCGGCCGATGACCCCGCAGATGATGGCGATGCCCAACATGGTGATGAGCGCCACCGCCGCCCGACTGGCGGACGAGTGCACCCAGGTGGCGGTCACCGAGGCCAGCAGCGCCCCCAGGTAGAGGCCGATCCAAAATCCGCCGAACGAGAGCACCTGCATCAACCCGCCGAGGCGGAGCCCCTGGATGGCGGCAACGGCCACCACCACCAGGATCAGGATGTCAACAACGTTCATGCAGCCCACTCCCCCTTGGCCCCCAAGAGTGGCACACCCTGCAGAAAGAGAGCCATCACCGACGGTCCACGGTAGACGGCGAACCCCCCAGGAGGAGGTCAATGCCAGAAGGAATCCGGCATCCGGCCATCCCGGCATGGCAAGATCGCGACCGACCAGGCCCGTAGCTCGCCCTCATCGCTCACCGACCGGACCATTCGCCACCAAGAGATCGGATTTCCCGATGACCGATACCAGTCCTGCCCCGAGCGAACCGCCACCTGGGCAGTCCGAGTCCCCGCCGCCTCCCCCTCCACCACCGCCCCCGCCGCCGAGCGCGCCTCCGCCGCCGCCGAGCGCGCCTCCACCGCCGGGACCGGCCCCGGCACCTCCCGGGTTCAGCTCGCCCCCTCCGGCCGGTGCGCCGTCTTACGCCCAGCAGCCGGGGGCGGCACCCTACGGACAGCCGCCCGGAACCGCTCCTGGTTACGGGACCGCACCTCCCTACGGTGCACCCCCGTATGGTGCTCCTCCGGTGGGACCGCCAGGGGCGGGGGCTCCCTATGGGTACGTCACCGGACCGGTCGACTCCCTGGGGCGCCCCCTGGCCGAGTGGTGGCAACGAGCCGTGGCGATCATCATCGACAGCGTCATGCTCGGCATCGTGTTCGCCATTCTCCGCAGCATTTTCGGCGCCGCCAACACCGTGGTGTTCAACTCCAACGGCACCACCACCGTCCGCACCGGCCATCTGGTCATCGCCGAGATCATCGAGATCGTGCTCACGCTGGCCTACTTCGCCATTCTCGACGGAAGCGAGCGCGGCCAAACCCTGGGGAAGATGGCACTCGGGATCGCCACCCGTGACGTCAGCACCGGCGGGCGCATCGGCACCGGCCGCGCCCTCCTCCGCCGCTTCGTCTACAGCATCTTGTGGGTCGCCCTCTTCATCCCCGGGCTCATCAATGTGCTGTCCCCCCTCTGGGATCAACGCCGCCAGGCCTGGCACGACAAAGCCGTGTCCTCCGACGTCATCAAAACCCGTTAGACAGTTTTCCGGCATGAGGGGTGGGGTCCGCCGACGAGCCCGGGACGCGCTGGGTCTGGTCTTACTGGGGGTCGTCCTGGCTGCCTGTACGTCGGGGGCGGCCAAACCTCCCGGCGGCAGGACCGCCACCTCCCTGCCCCCCATCCCCTTCAAGGCAGGGTCGCCCTGGAGCGGCTCCCTGGTCCCGTTGGCACCCCCCACCCCCGTCAATTCGCTGGTGGGGGTCGCCTGCTTCTCCGCCTCCAAATGCTGGGCGGTCGGGTCCACCGTCGGCAGCGGCGGGGCCCCCAACGGAGCCGCCCTGATCGCCACTTCCAACGGGGGGGCCAGCTGGACCGCCCAGCCGATCCCGCCCACTGCCGCCTACCTCAGTGCCATTGCCTGCAGCACCGCGGTCCAGTGCGTGGCGGTCGGCCAGGGGCAGGGCAACCAGGGCATCGCCATCACCACCACCAACGGGGGAACCAGCTGGTCACAGGCGACGGTGCCGGCCGGGATCGGCGACGTGACCGCCGTGACCTGCAGATCCGATCGGAGGTGCCTGGCCATCGGATCGCTCGGCGCCGGGGACGCCGCGCTGATCTCGACGTCGGCCGGCGTCAGCTGGAGCCAAGCGGGCACCCTGTCGGGCGGCACCGCCGGCGCCAGCGGTGTGTCCTGCGTCGACGACCAGCACTGCTGGGCGACCGGTCACACCGTGGTCGGCGCCGTCCAAGTGGCGGGGGCGGTGGTGGCCACCTCCAACGGCGGCTCCAGCTGGTCGACGGTGACGATCCCCCCGGGCTCGGGATCGCTCAACAGTGTCTCCTGCGTCCAGGGCCCGGCCGACCAGGCCGGCTCGGTGCCGGGAAGCACCGCCGGGGGCGGGGTGACGGTCCCCACCTCCCCCACCAGTACGGCCCCGCCCACCACCTCCGCTTCGGCGGTGGGTCTGGCCGGGGTGCGGTGTGCCGTGGTCGGCACCACCGCCAACACGCCGAACGTGGCGCGGACCGGCCATGGTCTGGTCTTCACCACCGCCAACGGCGGAGCCACCTGGGCCAGTCAGCCGCCGCCGGACTCGGTGGCCGCCTTCTTCGGGGTGTCCTGCGTCGGGGTCGACACCTGCGCAGCGGTCGGCAGCACCATCGCCAGCTCCGCCACCTCGGGAACCCTGCTGTTCACCGGGGCGGCGACCAAGCCCTGGAAGGGTGCCACCACCGTCACCTCGCCGGAACCACTCCTGGGAATGGTCTGTTCTTCCACCTCCCAGTGCGTAGCGGTCGGCGAGTCGATCATCGAGCGCGTCACCGGGCCGTGAGCGACGCCGGCGACCGGGGACCCCACCGTGCCCGATGACCGAACGACCGTCACCGAGCTCGGGACCGCGCTCGGCACCCTCGGGTACCCCGATCTCTCCCGCGCCCTGGCCGGCCGTCCCGAGGCGGTGAGGATCGGTCCGGAGACCTGGGACCGGCTCCAGGCCATCCACGCCTCCGGGGCCTTCGCCGCCGAATTCCGGGTGGCGTTCGAGAACGGGCGGTCCATGCTGGCGGCGCCCGACGGGCTGGGTGGCCGCACCCCCCGGATCATCGAGTGGACCGGCGGCCGGCGGGCCCCGGGTGACGAGGTGGCCCCGATCGACCTTCGCATCGACCACGTCTACCTGATCAGCTGCAAATACGAGTCCGACATTCTCGCCAATACCTCCCCGGCCCGCCTGTTCGAGGGACTGCTGGCCATCTCCGGACCCTGGGACCGTTCCGACTGGTTCGAGGTGGTGGCCCCCGACGAGCTGCTGGCGCTCTACCGGGGTTGCCTGGAGGCCACCGGGTTGACCCACTTTCCGCCCTCCCCCGGGCTCTGCACCAAAGAACAGCATCGGGAGCTTCGGGACCGGCTGGCGGGCCGCTCCTATCCCAGCCCCGACACCCGGGCCGCCTACGCCCGGTTGTGCGCCACCGTGAGTCGGGAGTCGGCCGACCGCTGGAGCCGCCGGTTGGACGAGGCCGGCACCGGATCGGAGCTCATGGTCTGGCGGCTGCTGCGGATCGGCAGTGCC
>DATARI010000125.1:0-1714 GCA_036264255.1 Acidimicrobiales bacterium
TCCTCCGGGATGGACCCCGTCCCCTGCCCCTCTGCCGACACCGAGCGCCCCCTGGGGGCAGTTCGCCTACGGGGCCAATCCCGTCCCACCGGGGCCGCATGCCTACGGCGCCACCCTCCCTCCGTTGCCCTCGGGCATCCAGTCGCACCGCCGTCGGCGTTTCCGCCGCCCGGCCACCTTGGTGGTCGCCATCGGCTTGATCGTGGCCGGGGCCGGGCTCGCGGTGATCCTGACGGTGGTGACCAACAAGGCGCCATCCATCTCCCATGTCACCCAGACGGTCTCCCCGGACCAGGGCCTCGCCAACAAGTTGATGCTCACCAAGAACGATTTTCCCTCCGGCTGGGTCACCGGTGACAACAGCGGAGGCTCGAGCCAACACGACCTCGCCGTCCAGGATCAGATCAACAAGACCTTCAACCAGTGCATGTCCATCACCGCCGATCAGGGCAACGTCGCCCTCGGAGGGCAGGCCCAGGATCAAACCGCCCAGGCCGCCTCCCCTCCGTTCCTGGCCCCCACCGACCGGTCAGGGGCGGCGACCGTGCCGGGTGGACTGCCCGGCGGGCCTTCGACCCTCGAGGTCCAGACCGATGCCAACATCGTCAAGTCCCATGCCGACGAGCAGCGGGACTTCGCCCTGTTCACCAGCCCCAAGTTCCCGCAGTGCAACGCCGCGGCGGTGGCGGCCGCCCTTCAGCTCGGATTGAACGATGCCACCGGTGGCAATGCCAGCGCCGGCCCGGCCACCGCCCGGGTGGTCCAGTTGGTGGCCCCGGCCGGCGAGCAGGTCATGGGGGTGACGATGCAGTTCACCATCAGCGACGGCACCAGCCAGATCCCGACCGAGGTCGACCAGCTGGTGGTCGGCACCAGTCGCATCGAGGCACAGCTCCAGGCTCTGGCCATCGGGGCCCAATTCCCCTCCGATGTGCTCTCGTCGACGATCGCCACCTTCGAACAGCGGGTGGCGACCGGGGGTACCGGAACCACCGCCTGAAATCTGCAAGAATCAGCCGACGATCTGGACCTTTTCCCGGTCACCATTTGCGTTTGTACACATGTACCCGCCGACTTGCGACAGTATGAACGGGTACTCAGAGCCGATATCCCTGTGATAGTTCACCCACTGGTGACGGTCAGAGAGTGGCGGTCGGAACAAAAAGGGGGGTCCTTGGCGACCTCCCATGGATTGAAGGAGTGGTAGATGGCTGTCGGAGCAATGGACCTGCCCCCGGAGGGAATGCTGCTGGGAGGCGTGGTGCTGGCGGGCGACCCGGCCCGAGGCATCGAAAGCACCGAGGGTTTGAGCCTTCTGTTCACGACCCAGGGCATCACGGTCAAGGGCGACCAGCCGGCCACCGAGCGGCACTTCGCCTGGTCGGGATTGGACGCCGCCTCGTGCCATGGCGAGGTGCAACGCGGCGGCGGCCGGACCGCCACCCCCCTCGAGCTCACGTCGGCCGGACAGACCGTCCAGTTCCTGCTTCCCAGTGAGACCGTCTCCCCCGGGCAGGCTGCCTACCTCGACCAGGCCCTTCCCGCCTGGTTGGAGCGCTACCGCGGCACCACCGGCCCGGCCGCCGCTGCGGCCCCGGCGGCACCTGCCCCCGCCGCAGCGGCGGCAGCAGGATCAGCCGCCACCCCGCCCACCCCACCCACTCCGGCAACCTCCACCCCGCCGGCGCCCCCGGCTCCGACCACGCCTGCGGCC
>DATARI010000146.1:0-5916 GCA_036264255.1 Acidimicrobiales bacterium
GCTCGGCTGGTCGGCGGCCGGCCTCCGCCTGCTCCGCCTCCGCCACGACCAGGGAGTCACCGCCGAGCCGTCGACCGAGGAGGCGGAGCTGCTGCGGGCCCACCGCCGCCCGGTGGCCCGCCTCGAGGAGGGGGAGACGGCCCGGCTGGCCGGCGCCGACGCCGCCATCGACCTCTCCGACGGCCTGGTGGCCGACATCCGGCACCTGGCCCGGGCTTCGGGGGTCGGCATCGACCTGGGCGAGGTCCCGGTGGCGCCGGGAGCCACCCGGGAGGAGGCCCTGGGTGGAGGGGAGGACTACGAGCTCCTGGTGGCGACCGGAGACCCGGGCCGCCTCCAGCAGGGCTTCGCCGAGGCCGGGCTCCGCCCGCCCATCCCCATCGGGCGGTGCACCGAGGACCCGGATCGGCTCGAACTGGGGGGCGCCCCGCTTCCCGCCGGGGGTTGGCGCCACCAGCTGGCCTGACCGGGATTCACCCTGGACAGCTCTCAGCGAATCCACAGGAATGCCGTCCACAATTGCGGCTGTGAGCACCGGGGACAGGCATTGGATCTGAACGGTCGCCGGGTCCTGGTGGTCGACGACGAGAAGAGCATCACCGGATTGTTGACGATGGCGCTCAGTCTCCACGGGACCACGGTGGAGGTCGCCCACTCCGGGACCGAGGCCCTCCGGGTCGTCCGGTCGTTCCGCCCCCATCTGGTCGTGCTCGATGTGATGCTGCCCGACATCGACGGCTTCGAGGTGCTGAAACGGATGGGTTGGGACCGGACCTCCCAGATGACCCCGGTGCTGTTCCTGACGGCCCGGGGGGACGTGGACGACCGGATCCGGGGCATGTCGGCGGGGGGTGACGACTACATGTCGAAACCCTTCAGCGTCGAAGAGATGCTGTTGCGGATCAAGGCGATCCTGCGCCGGACGGACGGCTACGAGAACCTGGGCCCGCGGCTGACGTTCGCCGACATCGAGCTGGACGAGGACAGCCACGAGGTCTGGCGAGGCCCGGCGGCCATCGAGCTGACCCCGACCGAGTTCCGCCTGCTGCACTTCCTGATGGTGAATGCCGGGCAAGTGCTCTCCAAGTCCCAGATCCGCGACCGGGTGTGGGACTACAGCTTCGACGGCAAGGTGAATATGGTCGAGGTCTACGTGAGCTACCTCCGCAAGAAGCTCGATGCCCACGGGCCCTCACTGATCCGCACGGTGCGGGGTGTGGGCTACACCCTCCGGGTCCCGCCGGAGATGGCGGCACCCCATCAACCCCGTTCGGACACCGGAAACGGAGGCTGAGGTGACGCCGTGACCCTCCGTCTCCGACTGCTCCTGTTGCTGGTCATCATCGTGGCCGCCGGTCTGGTGATCTCAGACGTGGTGACCTACACCTCGCTCCGGTCGTTTCTCATTACCCAGGTGGACAACCAGCTGAAGGTGGCTACCTTCCCGGTCGGGCGGTCGCTGTTGTCCTCATCCACCAACGGCTCGACGGTTCCGCCGCCCCCCGGCGCCGGCAACGCGACCACGACGACGACCGCTCCCACCGCCTCCACCGGTTCGACCACCACCCCGACCACCCGGGCTCCCGGCCAGGGAGACCTGCGGCCCGAGTTCGGGGGCACCGCCCACGGGGCGGACCGCGGCGTGCTGGTGCCGCCGGGGACCTATGGCGAGCTCCGGGACGCCAGCGGCCACACCGTTGCCCACGTGTTCTTCAGCTACGGCGGCAAGGCGCCGGCCGCCCCCGCCATCCCCGGGTCGCTGCCGGGGTCGGGGAGCGGATCGAGGTCCGACCTGTTCTTCACCGCATCGAGCACCGGGTCCGACGGCACCAGTTACCGGGTGCTGGCCCGTCCTCTGACCAGTCACAACGGCACCATCGTGGTGGCGGAGTCACTGAGTGTCACCGACAGCACGCTGCAGCGGCTGCTCTTCGTCGAGCTGATCGTGTCGGCCCTGGTGCTGGTCATCCTCGGGCTCATCTCCTGGTTGATGGTGCGCCGGGACATGCGTCCCCTCGAAGAGATGGCGGCGACCGCCGGGGCCATCGCCGACGGCGATCTGTCCCAGCGGGTCTCCTACGTGACGCCGGGCTCAGAAGTCGGTCAGCTCGGGGTGGCCTTCAACACCATGATCGAGGAGATCGAAGACGCCTTCGACGCCCGGGCCGCCTCCGAGAACAAGCTGCGGCGGTTCCTGGCCGACGCCTCCCACGAGTTGCGGACCCCCCTGACGTCCATCCGGGGCTACTCGGAGATGTTCGACCTCGGGATCCGGGACCGGCCCAATGACCTGGCGACGGCCATGGACCACATCAAGAACGAGGCGTCCAGGATGGGGACCCTGGTGGACGACCTCTTCTTGTTGGCCCAGCTCGACCATGAACGGCCCCTGGATCAGAGCCCCTTCGATCTGGTCGAGGTCGCCGAACGGTCGGTGGCCGGGGTCCGGGTCTCCGCCCCCACCCGCACGGTCACCCTTCAGGTAGCCGGGCCGGTGACGGTGGTCGGCGACGTCCGTCGCATGCGCCAGGTGGTCGACAACCTGTTGGTCAACGCCATCAGACACACCCCCAACACCGCCGCCGTCGAGGTCCGGGTCCGGGGGGAGGGTGCCGAAGCGGTGGTCACGGTGAGCGATGACGGTCCCGGGATCGACCCGTCGGTTGCCGCCCGCATCTTCGAGCCGTTCTACCGGGCGGATCCATCTCGGGCCCGGGCGACCGGCGGCGCCGGGTTGGGTCTGGCCATCGTGGCCGCCATCGTCGACGCCCATGGGGGACGGGTGACCCTGGTGGCGGGCAACCCGGGTGCCACCTTCGAGGTGAGGCTCCCGTCCGCGCCGGCAGCCTCGGGTAACGGCTCGGTTCCAGCAGCACCCGAGGGCGTGGATCCGCCGGTAGGCACCCGCACCGGCGACATCGAGGGCTAACGTCACCCACCAGTAACCCGAGGAGTGGGGGCAAACGATGCGTAGGGGTCTGGCGGTGATGGCGGTGGCTGCCACCCTGGTCGCCGGGATCGGGGTGGGGGCGACGCCGGTGGGCGCCGCTGGCCGCAGCCCGTCGCCGATGACCCAATGCACGCTGCCGTCGAGCGGTGGCAGCGTCGGGAAGGCGACGCCAGGCCAGGAGGACCTCAACCCGGTGGCGGTCGCCTCGGCCATCGAATACGCCAACACCCATTTGCGGGCCTCGGTCCAGATCTTCCGGAACAACTGCAAAGTCGCCGAAGGACTCCTCGATCCGGTCACCGACAGCATCCCCTATGAGGTCTTCAGCTCCACCAAGAGTGTGGTCTCCATCCTCACCGGGGTTGCTTACGATCAGCACCGCCTGAGCCTCGACGACCCCATCGGCAAGTACCTGCCCACCGGGCCCGGCTGGGGGGACGCCGCCCACCGGGCGATCACCATCCGGCAACTGCTCACCGAAACGGCCGGGCTCAGAGAGTCGATCCTCACCGAGTTCGCCTCGGTCGGCGTCGATCCGAACATCGTCCAGGAAGCCCTGGCCCAACCCCTGATCCACCCGCCGGGCAGCACCTTCGACTACACCCAGCGGGTTCCCGACCTGTTGGCCTACGTCGTGCAGCGGGCGGTCGGCGAGGACCTACAGGCCTTCGCCCAGCAGTACGTGTTCAGCCCCATCGGGATCCCGGCCGACAGCTACATCTGGCTCCGAGACCGGTCGGGGAACACCTACGGGTACGCCAACCTGTTCATCCCGCCCACCCAGTTCGCCAAACTCGGGTTGCTCATGCAGAACGGCGGCGTCTGGAACGGCCGACGGGTGCTCTCGACCAACTACATCGGTCAGCTCCGCCAGCCGACCGCCACCAATGGCTGTTACGGATTCTTGTTCTGGGTCAACGGCGGCACCTCCTGCAAGAGCGCCAACATCCCCGCCGCCCAGACCGTCGCGCACGAGATGATCCCTTCCGCCCCCTCAGACCTGTTCGCCATGGTCGGCGCCCTCCAACAGAACAATTTCATGATTCCCAGCCTGAACATGACGGTGACCTGGACCGGAGTCCTCGGCGACACCACCCCCAACCTGGCCGGCCTGCTGAGCGCGTCGGGGGCCGCTTCCGACCTCTACTACAACTTCTTCCGGATCCTCATGGGTGGGGTGGAGGACAAACACATCCCTGACCCCGGCCCCTACGTCTCCCCGCCGGAGGATTTCGACATCAACCCGATCAACTACCTCGACCCCAGCGTCCTGCTCACCGATCTGGTGACCAACCCGGCGTGCAACGTCCTCTTCTGCGACGGCACCGTCCCCACCTCCGGGCTGGTCCAGAACGGGGAGGCCGTCTCCCGGTATCTCGGCGGACTCGGCGTGCCGGGGTAGCGGGACCGCCGAGCCCGACGCCCGGTGGGTCAGCCGCCTCGGACAGCGCCCCCACCGCCGCCGAAGCCCCCCGCACCGCCGCCGAAGCCACCCCCACCGCCGCCGAAGCCCCACGCACCGCCCAGGCCGGTGGCTCCGCCCAAGCCGGTGCGCCCGGTGGTGGTGGCGCTACTGGCCGGAATCGGGAGGTTCAGGTTGGCCAGGACCACGGTGGCCCCGGGCTTCACCCCGCTGTTGATCTGGGTGAGGATGTCGCCCACGGTGCCGAGGGTGACCCGTACCCGGGAGATGGTGCCGTTCTTGTCCTCAGTCACGAAATGGGTGGTGCCCACGGTCTGTACCGCCGAACTCGGGACGGTGGCCACTCCGGTGGCGCCCTTGGTGACGATGCTCACGTTGGCATCCGCCCCCGACGTCAGTTGCAAGCCAGCCGTCGAGCCCATGGACAGGGTGACCGGGTAGCTGGTGGAGGTGGTGGCGGTGGAGGCAACCAGCCCGATCGAGGTCACCGTGCCGGCGATCGTCTTGCTGGTGGAGTCGGGGGTGATGGTGGCCTTCTGGCCGACCTGGACCGTGGCGATGTTGGAAACAGAAACATCGGTGGTGACCACAAACGACCCGGGACCCAGGATGACGATGGGGGCACCGGAGCTCGGGCCGACACTCGAACCGGCACTCACGGCGGCACCCGGCGCAATCGACACCGATGCCACCGTGCCGCCGATAGGACTCAAGAGGTTGGTGTCAGCCAGGTTCTGCTGAGCCGAGGCGAGCTGGGCGGTGGCGAGGTCCAAGGCGGCCTGGTCGCTGGCCAGCTGCTGGGGGGTGGCTACCGACGACGAGCCCCCCGAACCCGAGCCAGAGCCCGAACCCCCGCCGGAGCCGGAGCCTGACGAGCCGCCGGGCCCGGAAGAACCGCTGGACGAGGAGGAGCCGCTTCCACCGCCACCCCCGGTCCCCGCCGATGCCGATCCGGAGCCGCTCGGGGTGCCGGCCCCATTGCCAGAGCCAGCCCCAGTACCCGAGGAGGCCGCGGTTCCCAGAGCGGCCGCCAAGGCTGTCTCGTCGGACGCCACCGTGGCCTGGCTCTGGGCGACGGCGTTCTGGTCGCTGGCTACTTGCTGAAGGTCACTGGTGCAGGTGGCGGTGGACGACGATGCCGGCGAAGAGGGTGTCGTCGTCGGGGTCGTGGTGGGCGTCGGCTGGCCGGACTGGCTGGAATCGGCCGACGAGACACCGGCGGGGTTCGGTGTCGTGGTGGTGGTGGTCGAGGATGGCGCGGTCGTCGGCGGGGTGGTGGTGGTCGTGGTCGAGTTACAGGTGGCGAGGGCCTGCTGGAGGTCGGCGGCGGCTTGACGCTGATTGGCGTCTGACTGCTTCTGGTCGGCCACCAAGGTGGACTGGGCCTGGGTGATGGCCGTGCCGGCACCGCTGGTCGGCGCCGAGCTCGGTTGGGTCGGGGGACTGCCCACGGCGGTGACGTCGGCAGTGGTGACCGCGTTGGCGGTGCCCGTGGTGGAGGTCGACGAGGCCTCACCGGTCTGGTCGGCGGTCACCTTGGCCT
>DATARI010000230.1:0-13043 GCA_036264255.1 Acidimicrobiales bacterium
TTCCGACCAGCTGGAAGCGCATCGGCGTCCGGCGGGGCCAGCGGGTCCGCTGGGTCGTCTACGCCCTCTTGGGTGGCATCGCGGCGGCGCCGATCGGTCCCTACCTGGTCCTGGTGCTCGTCATCTGCGGTGTGGTGGAGATCGTCGTCCGCCGGGAAGACCGTCCGCGGTCGCCGGGTCCGGCCTCGACCCAACTCGCCATCTTCTGCGCCTGGCGACTCCGGGGAAGGCTCGGCGCCATCCTCGGCGGTTTGTGCTTCATCGTTCCCGGCCTCATCCTCATCTTGGCCCTCTCAGCCATCTTCTTAGCCGGCCATCCGCCGAACTGGATACTCGGTGCGGCGGCTGGTGCCGGAGCGGCAGTTCCTGCCGTTGCCCTCCACGCCGCCTCGGGACTCGTTCCGACCAGCTGGAAGCGCATCGGCGTCCGGCGGGGCCAGCGGGTCCGCTGGGTCGTCTACGCCCTCTTGGGTGGGATCGCGGCGGCGACGATCGGTCCCTACCTGGTCCTGGTGCTCGTCATCTGCGGTGCGGTGGAGGTCGTCGTCCGCCGGGAAGACCGTCCGCGGTCGCGGGGTCCGGCTCGCGCCGTCACCCCAGCTGTGGTGGCTCACGGTGCCGCCCTTGGCGGCTTGGGCGCCCTGGCCTGGGTGGCCCTCAAGGTCGGCGCCCTCTCCTACGGCGGTGGGTTCGTCATCATCCCGCTCATGCAGCATGACGCGGTCAGCACCTATCACTGGATGACCGGTGCCCAGTTCCTCAATGCCGTCGCCCTCGGCCAGATCACCCCCGGACCGGTTGTCCAGACCGTGGCGGTCGTCGGCTTCGCCGCCGGCGGCATCGGCGGGGGTCTCCTCGCCGCGTTGGTTGCCTTCGCCCCGTCGTTCCTCTTCGTCCTCGTCGGTGGCCCCCGCTTCGACCAGATCCGGGCCAATCGCGCCGTCGAGGCGTTTCTCACCGGGGCGGGACCTGCCGTCATCGGCGCCATCGCCGGATCGGCGATCCCCCTCGGCCGATCATTCCAGCACCTGTGGCAGATTCCGGTACTTGCCGGTGCCCTGCTCTGGCTCTTCGTCATCAGACGCGGCGTGGTGGGCGGGCTGCTCGTCGCCGGAGCGGTCGGCCTTCTCCTGGCGACCGCCGGGGTCCCTGTCTGAGCTGGCTTACCTGCTTCCGGCTACCGGCTGATTGCCTCTTTCCCGACCGACCGGAGGGCGCCCTCCGCGGCGGTGATAGCGCTCGACCACGACACCTCGCTCAGCAGGCCGGGGGCGGCCACCGAGTCCCCGCAGAGGAAGACGTCGTCGCCCCGGTGGATGGCTGGGCGGTCTCGCCACGAGGTGCCGGGATAGTCGAGGGCACCGGAACGGCCGTCGAGGAGGGAGCGACGACGCCAGGTCTCCCGATCCCGCCAACCCGGGTAGCCGAGGTCACAGAGGGCCTCGGCCCGGGCGACCCCGTCGGCCAGGGATTCATCCGGGCGCAGCCCCACCTGGGCCTGGACCAAGCGGTGGCCAGGCGGTGCCAGGGAGGGATCGGGATAGCTGAAGCACTCCACCCAGCCGCTGCCGTCGAGATCGGAAATGACGAAGGCATCCCCGCGGCGGGCCTCCAGCCCGAGATCGAGCGACGCCACCCGGCCGCTGGGCCAGGCCAGCTTCTCGTCGCCCAGCAGGCGCCGGGCCGCCGCCAACTCGGTGGCCACGATCACCGGCCCGGTGCGGGGGAGCTCCGTGATCGCCGATCCGGTGTGGACCCGGACCCCGACCTCGACCGCCCGTTGACCCAGCCGGTCGGCCAGGGTCGTCCATCCCCCCGGGACGTAGCGGGCGGCCGGTGGCACCTTGGTGGCCCGCCGAGCCACTCCGGCTGCGAACGACGCCGACAGCGCGCCGGGGTCGTGGGTGAAGGTACCCACCCCGGTGAACCGGCTGAGCGCCTCGGCCACCTTGGGCCCGGCCTTGCCCTCCGCCCATTGATGGAAGGAGATGTCGCCGGGGATGTTGCGGCTGCGCACCAGTTGGATGCCTCGGAGGAGAGCGGGGGGCGGGACCCGGTGGAGCGAACCGTGGTGGCGCAGGAATAGGCCCAAAAGGGGAGGACGGGTGGCGCCCGCTACCAGATTGCGGTCGTCGAGCCAGCTCCAGAGCGGCCCGTCGGCGTAGATCACGTGAGGGCCGAAGTTCGCCACATAGGGTCCCGGCGAGCTGCGAGCCCGCCCGCCCAACTGGCTGTGGGCCTCATGGAGGTCGACCGGGGCGCCCGACTCGGCGGCAGTGATGGCGGCGACCAGGCCGGCAAGCCCTCCGCCGACGACGGTGATGGGACTGGAGTTTGGTGTCATGCCTACAAGAGGATGGAACCTTCTCCAAAGTTCCATCCTCTTGTAGAGGTGGGAAAGCGCTAGGAATCTACCAATGGAGCACCTGGTTCGGGCCGCTCAACGAGGTGACCCTGAGGCGATGGACGCGCTGGTGCGCGAACTGATGCCCTATGTCGGTCGGGTATGCGGAGCCATCGCCCTCGACCGGGGAGACGATGCTGTGCAGGAGACATTCATCGCGGTGCTCAAGAGTCTCGGCTCCCTGCGCGAACCGGCGGCCCTGAAGGGTTGGGTGCGCCGGATCGCCGTACGGGAGTCGATCCGTACAGCCGGGGATCGCACGGTGGCCATGGACCCGGACACCCTGCCGCTCCCGGAGGTGGCGCTCGCCGACATCGCCACCTCCCTCGACATCCGGTCCACGCTGGCCGCCCTCGCCCCCGAGCAGCGGGCGATCCTGGTCCTCCGGGATGTGGACGGTCTGAGCGAAGCCGAGGTCGCCCTCGCGCTGAGGGTTCCGGTCGGGACGGTCAAGTCACGGGCGCACCGGGCCCGGGCGGCGTTCCGGGGGAGGTGGCAGCCATGAGCCAGTCAGGCATCGGCGCGCCGGAGAACGGATGGCCGGTGGCTTCCTTGGATCCGATCGGTCGGGCCAAGGTGTTGGCCGCCACCATTCCCAGTGCCGCCTACCACCTCGGGGTGATCGACGCCCCCTACGAGTCGGTCTGGCCCCAGGTCATCGACCTGGAGAATTTCACTCCCCGTTTCGACTCGCAGGTCGATCGGGTCGTCATCCGTCACCGGGAGGAACGAGGCGAGATCACCCGCTTGCGGATGTCCGCCACCACCCACGGGGTCAGCCTCCCGTTCCGGGTCCGCATCGAAGACGGCTTCTGCCTGATGCGGGGCATGGCCCGGCTGTACCTGGTGGTGATGGCCGCGGTTCCGGAAGACGGAGGTGAGCGCACCCGGTTCTTGCACATGGAGGCGATCCCGTTGCCGGGCACCCGACCGTTGCGCCGGTTCATCCAGCGCGAAGTGGACTCCGATTTCTCCAACCTGAAGCGGCTGGCGGAATCGGGGTTCCCGGAGGATCTCGACTAACCCTCGGCCCCGCCGTCTTCGAGCAAGGACGAGAGAATGCGGCGCCGGTGGTCGGCGGCCGATCCCCACGACTCGGCCAGGGCCCACGCCCGCTTCAGGTACAAGTGGAGGTCGCACTCCCAGGTGTAGCCGATGGCCCCGTGCACCTGGAGCGACACCCGGGCCGCCTCGGTGGCGGCGTCCGACGCGTAGGCCTTGGCCAGGGAGGCGTGGCGGGAGCCGTCGGGGGACCCGCCGAGCTCCTCGTCGTCGAGGGACCAGGCGGCGGCATAGACGGCTGGGCGGGCGAACTCGAGTTTGACCTGGGCTCCCGCCAACAGATGCTTGACCGCCTGGAAGCTGCCGATCGGCTTCCCGAATTGATTGCGTTCCTTGGCGTAGGCGGCCGCCAGGGTGATCATCCGGTCGGCCAGACCCAGCAGTTCGGCGGCGGTGGCGACCGAAGCCCGGTCGGCCAGATCCTCCAGGGTCGAGCGGGCCTCCCCGCCGGAGGCAATGAGGGTGGCCGGCGACGGGTCCCAATCCACGGTGCCGAGCCGGCGGGTGGGATCGAGGGAGGCCACCGGGATGACGGTGAGGTCGGCGACGGGAACCGCGTGGAGCTCGGAGGCCCCTCCATCGGGATCGGGGGCGGCCGGCAGGATGAACAGGTCGGCGCCGTCGGCGGCGGCCACCAACCGGCTCCCGTCTACCGGTGCCACCGCGGCGGTGAGCCGTCCCTCGCCCATGCCCTGCAACCAGCCGGCGACGCGCTCGGAGGGGAATCCCGACAGCAACGGGGCGGCCAGTGCGGTCGTCTCGATCAGCGGCTCGGGGAGCGCCGCCCGCCCGGCCTCCTCCAGCAGAGGCACCAGATCGAGGAGGTGGAGACCGAGGCCGCCGTAAGCTTCTGGCACCGTCAGCCCGACGACCCCCATCTCGGCCAAGGTGGCCCACCGGCCACTGCGGGCGGCCGGGGTGGCGAAGGCGGCCCGCAGGTCGTCGGGTGTGCACTCCTTATCCAGCACCTGGCGTACCGCATCCCGGAACTGGGTCTGCTGTTCGGTGAAGGCGAATCGCACGGTGCTGGCTCCTGACCCGTCAGCCCCGGGGCAGCCCGAGCAGGCGCTCGGCCACCACATTGCGCTGGATCTCGTTGGTGCCGGCGTAGATCGGTCCGGCCAGGGCGAACAGGAAGCCGTCGAGCCACGGGTTGCCGGCGGCTCCGCCCCCACCGGTGAGTTCGGCCTCCGGTCCGAGGAGCCCGAGCGCCGCCCGATAGATGGCCAAGTCGGTCTCCGACCAGTGGATCTTGTTGGCACTGGCCTCCGGGCCGACGGTGCCGCCGGCCAGCACCCGGCACGCCGTCCAGTAGGTGTTGAGCCGGTACGCCTCGGCATCCATCCAGGCCTGGGCCACCGCGTCGGCCGAGTGGGCCGCGCGGGCAGGGTCCCGGTCCAGTTGGTCGGCGTAGAGCGAGACCAATCGGGACACCGCCTCGGTGTAGCGGGCCGGGCTGCGAAGGCTGAGGCCCCGCTCGGACCCGGCGGTGGCCATGGCCACGCTCCAGCCCTGGCCGACGTCGCCGAGCACCTGCGAATCGGGGACGAAGACACTCTCGAAGAAGATCTCGGCAAATCCGGGCTCGCCGTCGATCTGAGGGATCGGGCGGATGGTTACCCCCGGCGAGTCGGTGGCCAGCAGGAAGTAGGTGAGGCCACGGTGGCGCTCGGCGCCGGGATCGGTCCGGAACAACCCGAAGCACCATTCCGCATAGGCGCCCCGGGACGCCCATGTCTTCTGCCCGGTGAGCAACCAGCCATCCTCACCCGGTGCCCGCTCGGCTCGGCTGCGGATGCCGGCCAGGTCGCTGCCCGCGTCAGGCTCCGACCACCCCTGGCACCAGATCTCCTCACCGGAGGCCATCGGCGGGAGGAAGCGCGCCTTCTGCTCGTCGGTACCGAACTCGAACATGGTGGGGGCCAGGAGGAACACCCCGTTCTGGCTCACCCGGGTGGGGGCCTGGATGCGCCAGTATTCCTCTTCGAAGATCAGCCATTCGAGGATGCCGACCCCTCGGCCCCCGTAAGCCTCGGGCCAGGACACCACCGACCACCGGTCGGCGAACATGGTCTGCTCCCAGGCCCGGTGGGCCTCGAAGCCGTCCGGGGTGTCGAGCGAGGGCAGGGTCCCGGGTGCCGGCGCGTGGGCGGCCAGCCATTGGCGGGCTTCCGCCCGGAAAGCTTCCTGGTCAGGCGTGAATCGCAGGTCCATCGGACCCTCACTCAGGCTGTGCACGGATTGTCCATTGGTCGATCGGTCGGTCGGAACTGGGCTCGCCCACCTGATGCGGGCGGGGGCGGCAGAAATCTGACACACCCTCAGACTTTCGGCAATTGGGCGGATCGGGCACAATGATCCCATGCCCAACGCCGTGATTGTCGATGCCGTCCGCACCCCAGTGGGGAAGAGGAACGGCCGGCTGTCCGGTTGGCACGCGGTCGATCTGGCCGCCCAACCGCTCCGGGCGCTGCTGGAGCGCAATGATCTCGATCCCGCCCTGGTGGAGGACGTGATCTACGGCTGCACCATGACGGTCGGCGAGCAGGCGATGAACATCGGCCGCAATGCCGCCCTGGCCGCCGGCTTTCCCGACACCGTTCCCGGCACCACCGTCGATCGCCAGTGCGGATCGGCTCAGCAGGCGGTGCACTTTGCGGCTCAGGCGGTGATGTCCGGAGCCATGGACATCGCCATCGGTGGTGGGGTCGAGGCGATGAGTCGGGTCCCGATCGGATCGACCACTGAACACGGGCCCGGGGAGGCGTACGGGCCGATCGTGCACGACCGGTTCGACTTCATCCATCAAGGTCTGGCGGCCGAGGAAATCGCCCGCCGGTGGGGAATCTCCCGGGAAGCGATGGACCGGTTGGCCCTCGAGTCCCATGACCGCGCTGCCCGGGCCATCGCCGAGGGTCGCTTCGAGAATGAGATAATCCCGCTCGCCACCCGCCGGGCCCGGATCGAGGACAAGGTCGCCCAGGCCGGGACCGATGAAGGCGATCCCGCCGATGAGGGCCCGCTGACCTTCGACGAAGGGGTGAGGGCCGGGTCCACCTACGAGAAGCTGGCCTCGCTGCCGCCGGCTTTCGTCGAGGACGGACTGGTGACCGCCGCGTCGTCTTCGCAGATCTCCGACGGGGCCGCCGCGGTGCTGATCATGACCGAGGAGCGAGCCGGGCAACTGGGACTCCGGCCCCGGGCGAGATTCCACACCTTCGCGGTGGCGGCCAACGATCCGGTCATCATGCTGACCGCCCCGATCCCGGCCACCACCCTGGTCCTCAAGAAGGCGAAAATGTCCCTCGACGACATCGACCTCATCGAGATCAACGAGGCGTTCGCCTCGGTGGTACTGGCCTGGGAGAAGGAGCACCACCCGGACATGACCCAGGTCAACGTCAACGGTGGCGCCATCGCCATCGGGCACCCGACCGGCGCCTCCGGCGCCCGGCTGCTGTCCACCTTGCTCAACGAGATGGAGCGCACCGGTGCCCGCTTCGGGCTGCAGACGATGTGTGAGGGCGGCGGACAAGCCAACGCCACCATCATCGAACGTCTGGGCTAAGTCGGTGGGAGCGATGCGGTTCCGGGCGGAACTGCAGGCTCGCGGCCACGCCGCCGCGGTGGTGCTCGATGACGATCAAGTGGCGGTCGTCGGTGAGGGGGCCAAGCGTTTCCCGGTGGTGGCCACCGTCAACGGCACCACCTGGCGAACCAGCGTGGCCCGGATGGGCGGCGAGTTCCTGCTCGGCCTGAACCGGGAGGTACGCGAGCGTGCCGATGTGCGCGCCGGCGACGAGGTCGACGTGAGCATCGAGCTCGACGTCGTCCCTCGGACCGTCGAGGTGCCCGAGGCGCTGGCCATCGCCCTGGCCGCTGACCCCAAAGCCCAGACAACCTTCGAGAACCTGGCCTTCACCCACCGCAAGGAGTTCGCCCGCTGGATCGCGGAAGCCAAACGAGAGGAGACCCGGGAACGCCGAGTCCAACGGGCGCTCGACATGATCCGGGAAGGCAAGACCATCTCCTGACCATCGGTCAAGCGGTTTAGCGGCCAGCTAATTCAGATGGTGCGGTCGGCGACGGAGCCTAGGCGGTCCAACACCTCAGTCGCCTCGGCCACCACCCGGTTGATCAGCTCGGCCACCGTCGGCAGCTCGCTGATCTCGCCCACCACCTGGCCAGTCGGCAACACCCCGACGTCGGTGCGCCCATCGACCAGCGCCGCCTTGGTCATGACCGGAGCGTTGGCTGCCATCACCACCTGAGGCCAGGACAACTCATTGCCGTGTTTCATCGCCCGGCCCTCCTTCAACAGCGCGCTCAGCGAGGTGTGGGTCTCGCGCTGGAAGGCGTGGGCGCTGAGCAGGGCCCGGGGCAGGTTCCGGAGCCAGCTCGCCTTCTCCAGATGGTCGACGAACTCGGTGCGGATGACCCGTTGGGGGGCACCGTCCACCGCCGTCGACACCACCGTGCCGGTAACCGGGGTACCCAGATACACCTGCTTCACCGTGTTGGGCACCCGGCTCTCCTGGGTCAGGAGGAAACGGGTGCCCATGGCGATGCCGGAGGCTCCGTAGGCGAGGGCGGCGACCAGCCCGCGGCCGAAAGAATCCGCCGGCGGCGACCACCGCCACGTTGTCTCCCACCGCATCGACCACCGAAGGGGTCAACAAGGAAGTGGGGATGGTGCCGGTGTGGCCGCCGCCCTCGCCGCCCTGGGCGATGACCGCGTCGACCCCCCATCCCGCCACCTTCTCGGCGTGGCGCCGGGCCCCGATGGTGGGCATGACCACCAACCCGGATTCCCGGCAGCGGGCCACCAGCTCCGGATTCGGCGCCTGGGCGAAGCTGGCCACCTTCACCCCGTGCTCGATCATCAGGGCCACCCGGTCGGCCACATCGGCGACGTCGGTGCGCAGGTTGACGCCGAACGGACGGTCGGTGCGGGACCGCACGTCGGCGAGGGCGGCCGACAGTTCGTCGAGGGTCATGGTGGCGGAGGCGAGGATCCCGAGGCCACCGGCTTCGGCGGTGGCGGCGACCAACCTGGGTCCGGCCACCCAACCCATGCCGGTCTGGACGATCGGGTACTCGACCCCGACCATGTCGCAGAACCGGGTGTGCAGCGCCGGGTGGGACCGGTTGCCGGTGGCGGTCACGCCTTCACCTCCCGATCCCTGAGGCCCTTCGGATCGAGCACATCCCGGAGCAAAGTCAACTCCTCCGGGGTCGGCAGCCGGGTGTCGGGCACCTCGGCGGGGATCACCAGGCTGAACCCGGTGGCCTCGACGATCTCCTCGACGGTCACCCCGGGATGGACCGATCGCAGCCGCATGACATGGTCGGGCGTTTCGAAGTCGAAGACGCCGAGGTTGGAGACAACGTGTCGGATCTGGTGGAACCGGGTGGCCGGCGGCCCCGCTAAAGCCGCCCGGGCGTAGCCCACCCCCGACACCACGTCGACGTGTTCCACGAAGGAGCGGGTGGAATGGTTCGGCACCCAATAGCTGGTCGGGTGGTTGATGGTGTTCCCCGGAGCCCCACGCACCCCGATCAGTTGGGCCTTGGGTCGGGCCCAGTCGCCGATGGCGCTGATGTTCTGGTTGCCCTCGCGGTCGATCTGGGAGGCCATCATGATCAGGTTGCGACGCCCCGACCAGACGACGTCGAACACTTTCCGGTACGGCATGTGCGACTCGAGGGTCAGCGCCGAGACGGGGGTTCCGAGGGCGGGGGCGCCGACCATCAGGGCGGCATCGCCGTCGGTGAGGACCAGGTCGGGGGCGAAGGTCAATTTGGCCAGTCGGGCCCCGAGGGCCGGCGCGGTCCCGAAGGCGCTGGCCATGACCTCGCCGTCACCCCGGAACACCTCGGCACAGGCGATGGCGCAGAACTCGGCCCGGCTCACCTCGCTTCCCTCGCTCATCGGGACCCTCCGGTCGGGGCGGCGGCCGGCTGCAGCCGGGCCTCCTGGTAGCCGGCTTCATCCAGCTCGAGGTACTGGTGGCTGAACGCCGTCCAACTGTCGGGGTCGCCGGCCGCCGCCGCGTACGCCTTCTGGAAGGCCTCGTCCCGGGCGTAGTCGGGGACGCAGGCGGTGAAGTGGGCGCCGCCCGGAGTCTCGATGACGCCATCGGTCAGCAGCCGGCTGATGGACATGGTCTGGATGGGCCCCTCCGACGCGAACTGCTCGGTCGGAACCAGCCGTTCGGTGGTGACGTAGCGACGCTGAGCGGCTCCGAGGAACAACTCGTCGAAGAAGGGGTCGGGACCCAGGATCTGGCCCGAGCCGCCGGCGTCGGCCCGGTTCACATGGACCACCGCGGCGTCGAGGGTCAGCGCCGGCATGGCCACCAGCTCCTCGCCGTCGTCGTAGGGCGAGGTGACGGTACGCAGGGACGGGTTGTGGGTGAGGACGTCGGAGCCGAGACCGGCCCGGGTGGGAAGAAAGGGGACCCGCTGGGAGGCGGCCAACAGACCCAGATAGAACATGCCTTCGTCGATCTCCATCGTCTCGACCGCTCCCGCCTGGCGGGCGGCCCGAAAGTGGGGGTCGGTGGGGATCGAGTCGAGGGTCACGAACGCGAACACCACCTTTTTGACCTTGCCCGCCGCGCAGAGAAGGCCGACGTCGGGACCCCCGTAGGACACCACCGTCAAGTCGGTGAGGTTCGAACGGAGGATGGCCCGAATGGCAGCCATCGGCTTCCGCCGGGATCCCCACCCGCCGATCCCGAGGGTCATGCCGCTGCGAAGCTCGCCGATCAGCTCGTCGAGCGAGAGGCGTTTGTCAGCCATTGTGGTCCCCGTCCGCTCGCCGGCTACTTCGAGGTGTCGGCATCGCGCTTCTCCACGAAGGCGGAGCGTTGCTCATCGGCCACGCCGGCGACATGGAGTTCGTAGGTGAACCCCTGCTCGAACCGATAGCTGCGTTTGACGTCCACCGGGTCGATGCCGTTCAGCGACTCCTTGGCCCGACGCAGGATGGTCGGGCTCTTGGCGGCGATATCGGCGGCCACTTCGTAGGCGGCGTCCAGCAGCTCGGTGCGCGGCACCACCCGGAGGACCGATCCGTAGTGGTGGAGCTCATCGGCGGTGGCCACGTGGGCGGTGTAGACCATCGACCGCATCCGGTGCTGGGGCACCAGCCGGGACAGATGGGTGGCCGCACCGAGGGCGCCGCGGTCGACCTCGGGGAGCCCGAAGGTGGCATCGTCCGACGCCACGATGATGTCGGCGTTTCCGGCGATGCCGACTCCTCCACCGAGGCAGAACCCATGGACGGCGGCGATAACCGGGATCTCGCAGTCATACATGGCCGCGAAGGCGGCGAAGCAGCCTCGATTGGCGCCGATCAGGGCTTCATCCCCCTTGGCCTGGATCTCCTTGATGTCCACCCCGGCACAGAACCCGCGCCCCTCGGCTCGCACGATCACCACCCGATTGTCAGGCACCCGTCCCGCCGCCACCACCGCCTCGCCCAGGCCGAACCAACCGGCGACGTCGAGGGCGTTGACTGGTGGGTGGTCGATCACCACCTCGGCGATGCCGGGCTGCTTCTGAAAGGTCTCGATAGGCATGGAAAACTCCGAGTCGGTCGGTTGTCGGGTCAGAAGCCGGCGCCGGGTGCGGCCATCTGAGGTTCGGGCCACGAGCTGGCACGCTACGTGATCTGATACACCGTCAGAATAGGACAGTACCAGTCGGAGGCCAGGAGGCAGCAGTGGTGACATCTGGAAACACCGGCCCGGCGACGCCCTTCGATTTCGCCGGGAAGGTGGCGGTGGTCACCGGAGGAGCGCGGGGGATCGGCCGGGGTATCGCCGAAAGATTTCTGGCCGCCGGGGCTGAGGTGGTGGTGTGCGGCCGGTCGGAAGCGGCCGATGACGAGGAGTTGCCGGCCGCCCTCGACGGCGGCGGAAGGCTCCGGCGGGCAATGTATGTGGTGGCCGATGTCCGCGACCCCGAGCAGAGCGTCTCACTCATCCAGGCGGCGCAGGAGCAGTTCGGGCGGGTGGACGCGCTGGTCAACAACGCCGGCGGTTCGCCGGAGGCGGACGCCGCCACGGTGTCTCCGAGGTTTTTCGCCTCGATCGTCAACCTCAATCTGCTGGCCCCCTTTTACTGCGGGCAGGCGGCCAATGCCGTCATGCAGGGGCAGGCCGACGGGGGATCGATCGTCAACGTCGGTTCGGTGAGCGGCACCCGGCCGTCGCCGGGGACCGCCGCCTATGGAGCGGCCAAGGCCGGGCTGATCAATCTGACCCAGTCATTGGCCGTCGAGTGGGCGCCGAAAGTGCGGGTCAACTGCGTGAGTGCCGGCATGGTGGCCACCGATGCCGCCATCGACCACTACGGCGGGGAGGCGGGGATGGCCAAGGTGGCCGCCACCGTCCCGCTCGGGCGCTTCGCCACGCCCGGGGACGTCGCCGACTTGTGCCTCTTTCTCTCGTCCCCCTCCCTGGCCGGCTATGTGTCGGGAGCCAATCTGGTGGCCCACGGGGGAGGGGAGAGGCCGGCCTTCCTGGCGGCGGCCCAAGGGCAATGACGGCTAGGGGTACCGTCCGCCGGGACCGGTGGCGCTCCGTGCCCTCCCCGCCTGCCGAATTCCGCACTGCCGGCGGTTCCGAAGCCAGGTCCAGGGCGGTGGAGTGGTCCGAAGGGGCAATTTGCCTGTAGACAACGGGCCGTGAAACTCGCCGTTGTTCAAGAATCCCTCCCCGGTGAGGCGCGGGTGGCGGTGGTTCCCGAAGTGGCAGCCAGGTTGACCGGCTCGGGGATCGATGTCGTCGTCCAGTCCGGTGCCGGCCAGGCCGCCCGATTCACCGATGACGCTTACCAACAGGCCGGGGCGACGGTGGTGGCCGATGCCGCCTCCGCCCTGACGGGGGCGGATCTGGTGGCGAGGGTGCAGCCACCGTCCGTCGATGAGGTGGCGCAACTCCCCGACGGGGTGTCGGTGATCAGCATGCTCCAGCCCGTTGCCTCGGCGGAGGTCGTCAAGGCCTTGGCTGCCAAGGGCGCCACCGTCTACAGCCTCGATCTGCTGCCCCGGATCAGCCGGGCCCAGTCGATGGACGCCCTCTCCTCTCAGGCCACGGTCAGCGGCTATCGGGCCGGGCTGTCGGCCGCCGAGCATCTGGCCAAGTTCTTTCCCATGTTCATGACCGCCGCCGGCACCGTGCCTCCGGCCAAGGTCCTGGTGATGGGGGCCGGGGTGGCCGGACTCCAGGCCATCGCCACCGCCCGGCGGCTGGGCGCAGTGGTGCGGGCTTATGACGTCCGGGCAGCAGCCAAGGATGAGGTGAAGAGCTTGGGGGCTCAGTTCGTCGAGCTCGATCTGGAGACCCAGGAGGGGTCTGGCGGGTACGCCAAGGAACAGTCGGCCGAGTACCTGGCCAAGCAGCAGGAGTTGCTGGCCGCCGAGGTGGCCGCCGCCGATGTGGTGATCACCACCGCGCAGATCCCCGGCCGAAAGGCCCAGGTGTTGGTGACCGAGTCCATGGTCGAGGGGATGTCGGAGGGCGCCGTCATCATCGACATGGCCGCGGATTCCGGCGGAAACTGCGAA
>DATARI010000014.1:0-13838 GCA_036264255.1 Acidimicrobiales bacterium
CAGGTGGTCCACGGCACCAACTTCGTGGTGCCGCCCACCCGGCGGGCGGCCCGGGTGGTCACCGTCCACGATCTGACTGTCGTCCGGTTCCCGGAGATGTGCGACCGGCCGACCCTCGAGTACCCGGCGCTGATCCGGCGAGCGGTGGACGACGGGGCCTGGGTCCATACCCCTTCCGCCTTCGTGGCCGCCGAAGTCGTCGACGCCTTCGGGGTGGATCCCGAGCGGGTCCGGGCGGTCCACCACGGCATCCCGGTGCTGGCCGGGGACGCCGCCGCCTCCGGACCGGGGTTCCGGCTCCCGGAGGGAACCTCCCGCTACGTGGTGGCCATCGGGACGGTCGAGCCCCGGAAGGACTATCCGTCCCTGGTGGAGGCGTTCACCTCGGTCAGCCGGGCCCACCCGGAGGCGGCCCTGGTCATCGTCGGCGCCGACGGCTGGGGGGCGGACCGGTTGGCCGACGCCATCGCCACCTCGCCGGCCCGGGACCGGATCGTGCGCCCGGGCTATCTCGACGACGCCGCCTTGGCGGTGACCCTCCAGCAGGCGGCGGTGTTGGCCTACCCCTCGGTCTATGAGGGCTTCGGATTCCCCCCGGTGCAGGCCATGGCCGCCGGGGTCCCGGTGGTAACCACCGCGGTGGGGGCGATCCCCGAGGTGGTGGGGGACGGTGCGGTCCTGGTCGGGGGAGGGGACAGCCAGGGGCTGGCCGAGGCCCTGACCCACGTGCTCGATGGGGGAGGCGACGTCGAGGCACTCACTGCCCGGGGGCACCGACGGGCCGCCGAGTTCAGCTGGTCGAAGTGTGCCGACGGGCTCGACCGCCTCTACCGGGACGCCTGGGCGCAGCGGCCATCCGCCGGGCGGCCGAGATGACCCGGGCCCGGTTGCTGATGGTGGTCGAACAGCTCCGGCGGGCGACCCCCGGCGGGATCGGCACCTACGCCCGGGGGCTCCTGCAGGGGCTCGGTGAGCTCCATGCCGGTGAAGGTCCCGACGTCGAGCTCCTGGCCAGCCGGCCCCGCCGCCGGGGGCCGGGAGAGGAGGACCCGTTGGCCGGGTTCGACTATCCGGTGCACAACTCCGTGCTCCCGGGGCCGCTCCTCACCCGGGCCTGGGACCGGGGGCTGCTGCGGGCGCCACGGGGGTTCGACGTCATCCAGGCGGTGTCGCTGGCCACCCTCGAGCCGGGGGAGGCCGCCCTGGTCTCTACCGTGCACGACCTGTTGTGGCGCCGGCTGCCGGAGGCGTACCCGCCCCGGGGTAGGGCGTGGCACGAGGCGGCGCTGCACCGGGCGCTGCGCCGGGCCGACCGGTTCATCGTGACTTCCGACCCGGTGGCCACCGACCTGGAACGGGCGGGAGCCGATCCCGCCACCATCACCGTCATCCCGATGGGGTGCGACCACCTTCCCCCTCCCGACCTGGAGGCGGGGGCGGCACTACTGGAGCGGATCGGGGTCCACGGGCCGTTCCTGTTGAGCGTCGGCACCCTCGAGCCCCGGAAGAACCTCCACCGGCTGACCGAGAGCTACGGGCGGATCCGGGAGTCGCTGCCCGAACCCTGGCCGCTGGTGATGGTCGGTCCCAGTGGCTGGGGCGAACAGATCCGTCCCGGCCCCGGGGTGATCCTGGCCGGGTTGGTGACCCCCGGCGAGCTGTCGGCCCTGTACTCGATGGCCCGGCTGCTGGCCTACGTGCCCCTCATCGAAGGGTTCGGGCTCCCCCCGGTGGAGGCGATGGTGTTCGGCACCCCGGTGGTGGCCAGCCCGCTGCCGAGCACCGAGGGCGCCGCCTTCGAAGTCGACCCCCGGGACAGCGGGTCGATCGCCGCCGGGCTGCTGACGGTGGCCACCGACGACGCCGAGCGGGCCCGGCTGCAAGCGGCCGGCCGCCATCGGGCGGCGGAGCTCACCTGGTCGACCATCGCCCGCCGCCATGTCGCGGTGTGGGACGAGGCCCGGGCCCATCGGGGTGGGCGCCGTGACGGTTGAGCGGTTGCGGGTCTCCCTCGACGTGACCGCGGTCCCGGCCCGCCCGGTGGGTGCCGGCCAGTACACCCTCCAGTTGGCCCGGGCGCTTTCCCCACGACCCGACCTCGACCTGGTGGTGGTGGCCCGGCGCGGTGACCGGGCCCGGTGGTCCGGGGTCGCCCCCGATGCCGGCCTGGTGGCCACCGCCCCGGAGCGGCGCCCCCTCCGGCTGGCCTGGGAGCAGGTCCGGCTGCCGTCGCTGCTCAACCGCCAGGCGGTGGCCGTCCACCACGGTCCCCACTACACGATGCCGGAGCGCTCGAAGGTGCCGGCGGTGGTGACGGTGCACGACCTGAGCTTCTTCGAGGAGCCCGAATGGCACGAGCGCTCGAAGGTCTGGTTGTTCACCCGCGCCATCCGGGTGGCCGCCCGCCGGGCGGCGGTGGTGGTGTGTCCGAGCCAGGCGACGGCCGACGAGCTGGCCCGCTGGTGTCGGGTGGACGCCCAGGTGGTGGTGGCTCACCACGGGGTCGATCTCGAGCGCTTCCGTCCCACCGAACCCTCGCCGGGATCGGACGCCCGTCTCCTCTCCGCCCTCTCCACCGCGGCCGGCGTCGGCGTCTTGCTCGGGGACGACACCCCGTTCCTGGCCTTCGTCGGCACCCTCGAACCGAGGAAGGACGTGCCCACCCTGGTGCGCGCCTTCGCCCAGGTGGCCGACCGTCACCCCGAGGTCCGTCTGGTACTGGCCGGGGGAGCCGGCTGGGGTGCCTCCCAGGTGGACGAGGCGGTGGCGGCCTCGGGCTTCGCCGACCGGATCATCCGCACCGGGTACGTGGCGGACGAGGTCATCCCCGCGCTGTTCCGGGCGGCGGTGGCGGTCGTCTATCCGGCGTTGTACGAGGGCTTCGGCCTCCCGGCGCTGGAAGCCATGGCCTGTGGGGCGGTGGTGGTCACCACCTCGGGGTCGGCCATGGAGGAGGTTGCCGGTGACGCCGCCGTCCTGGTTCCGCCCGGAGACGCCGACGCCCTGACCGGCGCGTTGGAGTCGGTTTTGGACGGGGGTGATCCCGACCCCGGGCGCCGCCAGCGGGGGCTGGAGATCGCCGCCCGGCACACCTGGGCGGCCAGCGCCGACCGGCACCTGGAGGCCTATCGGCTGGCGGCCGGGAAAGGGCCGGCCGGGCCGGGACGGTCGGCGGACCCAGTAGGGTGACCCGACGTGCGCTCCCTCATCACCGGCGGTCGCGGATTTGTAGGTCACTGGCTGGCTGCCCATCTGGTCGAGTTGGGCGACGAGGTCGTGGCCATCGACCGGGAGGTCGACGTCACCGATCCCTCGGCCCTGCTGTCCGCGCTGGTCTCCGCCGCCCCTGACGCCATCTACCATCTGGCCGCCCTCACCCACGTCGGGAAGTCCTGGGACGATCCCCTCCAGGTGCTCCAGGTCAACGTCATCGGCACCGCGGTGTTGCTGGCCGCCGCCCGGGAGTGCGGGACCGACCCGCGGGTGCTGGTCACCAGTTCCGCCGAGGTCTACGGGGCGGTGACCGACCCGTCCCGGCTGCCCCTCGGGGAAGATGCACCCACCGCCCCGCTCACCCCCTACGCCGCCAGCAAGCTGGCCGCCGAGGCGCTGGTGCAACAGGCCTTCCTGGGCCATGGGCAATCGGTCATCACCGTACGGCCCTTCAACCACATCGGCCCCGGACAGACGCCGGATTTCGCCGTGCCCGCCCTGACCAAACGGATGGTGGACGCGGAGCGCCAGGGAGCCGGCTCGATACCGGTCGGCAACCTCACCGCCCGGCGCGACTTTACCGACGTGCGCGACGTGGTGCGGGCCTACCGGATGCTGATCGACTCGGGCGAGCCGGGGACCGTCTACAACGTCTGTTCGGGCCGCGACGTGGAGATCAAAGAAATCGCCGACGAACTGCTGGCCATGACCGGCGCCTCCCTCAAGTTCGAGACCGACCCCGACCTGATGCGCCCGGTGGAGGTCCCGGTCCTCCGCGGTGATCCCTCCCGCCTGAAGGCGGCCACCGGCTGGGAGCCGAAGATTCCTCTCGACCAGACGCTGGCCGACGTACTCGCCTACTGGCGCGACCGCACCGACTGATCTCGGTCCGACCTCAGGCTCGGGGCAGCAGGCGCCACGAAGAGACGACCCGGAGCGATCCGAGGACGCCGACCGTCGAGGCGATGATCATCACGATGAGCACGATCAGCAGGTTGGCGGCTACCGGCGATGGGGAGCTTCCGGGAGCCGTTCCGGCCAGGAACCAGGGAGCGGTGGTGGCCATCGATGCCCACCAGACGGCCGCCGCCGCAGTCATGATCGGCATGCAGACGGCCACCGCGACGGCCAGTGAACCGGTGGCCTTGATCTGAACCCCGCCGAGGCGGAGGCAGCGGGTGGCGGAGATGGCGGCGGCCGACCAGGTGGCGATGGTGGCGGCGAACAGGATCACGAAAGCCGTGAACAGGAGCTGGTACCACCCGAACCCGGTGTTGCGCTGGTGGTAGGTGAGATGCCGGGCCCAGATGGCCAATCCGCCGGTCACCGCCCCGGTGGCCAGAGTCGAAGCCACCGCCCACAGCACCCGGCGCCGAATGGCGGTCCACCCTCCGTCCCGCAGGAATCGGAGAAAGGTCGGGAGGACGGCGGCGGCCCCGAGCATCACCGCCACCCCGCACGCTCCGGCCAGCGACGCCAGCAGGTTGAAGGAGACGGCCAGGACATGGCGGTGCCCCCCGGGAATCGACTGGTCCCAGTGCTCGCTGATCTTGGCGAAGCCGGCGCCGGGGATGACGAAGAGCGCAAAGGCGCAGAGGACGGTGAAGGCGCCGCCCCGGACCCGCTCCGACGGCGGTACCGAGTCGCCGACCAGACCGGCACCCCGGAGGCGCTCCTTCAGCCCGGACCGGGCAATCGACGATCGGTAGCGGAGGGTGGGCGGTCGTCCGCCGAGGTCGTCCTCGACCATCGCCGCGAACTCGTCGCCGTAGCGGGCCCGCCACCCGGACGGATACCAGCGGAGCATCGAGCCGGGCATCGCTCCGCTCCCCATCGACATCGGCTCGGCGCTCATGCCGGGCTCCCGGCGATCCTCGGGCCCCGTCGAGGTGGGTTCACCCGGTGGGCGACGGCCAGGCGGCGGGCGCCTTCGTCGGCCAGCCGTTGCATCTCCCCGACGGCCTCGGCGAGGTAGGCGGACCCGGTGGCGGAGATCTGATAGGGACGGCGGCGGTCGTCGGACTCCAGCGGCTCGATCAGGCCTCGCTCCTCCAACCGGGTGATGGCGCCGTAGAGGGCGCCGGGCCCGAGGATCACCCCGGCGAATCCTTCGATGTCCTTGGAGAGGGCGTGCCCGTGTTTGGGGCCCCCGGCCAGACTGGTGAGGATCAGGATCGGGGGATCGTTGGGCCGGTGGGTCGGGGTGCCGGTGGTTCGTGCCATGTGCCGAGATTACTACGTCAGACGTAGTTACGCAAGACGTAGTATCCGACCCCGAGCCCGAACGGACTCCGGACGCGAAGAACGGCCCGCACGGGGCGGACCGTTCTTCGCGTGGACCGGAAGGGGGGGTTTCCGGTCCATCATTGGCCTGCACCCACCAAGGGGTGAGGCCTGCACCGGCGCCGACCAGGGGGGTGGTCTACCGCCGTCGCATCTGTTGCCTTCAGCCGGCCACCGTGAGGATCCGGTCGCGGATCTGCGAACCGGTCTCCTTGGCCTGGGTGCGGACCTGCTTGGCGAGGTCACGGGCCGGGGTGGGCAGACGGTCCTCGAGGGGTACCAGCCGGGCTTCGACCTTGGAAAGGACGTCCTCGAGCTGGGCATCCACGCTGTGGAGGGCGCCACTGAAATCGGTGCGGGCACCCTTCAGGCGACCTTCGACCACGGACTTGGGGTCGCCGATCCGCTTGAGAAGGTCCTGGCGCTGGACCTGGGCCTTCTGGTAACCGAGGACTCCGGCCCCGATGACCACGTAGGCGGCATCCTTGGCCACGTTGGTGATGTCCTGGGCGGCTTTGTTGATGTTGGTATTGATCTCTGGCATCTTCATCTCCCTGCGTTAGACGGTGTGGGCGCCTCCGGTTCAGTGAGGCTGCGCCGGTTGCGTGTAGATACAAGTGTATCCGAAGTGTTAAACATTTGCAAGCACCCGGCGGGCTGATTCCCGCTGGTTCTGGCGACGTTGGCGCTGACCACGGTATTTCCCCTTTCCCTCGCCTGGGCCGATAGCCTCTGACCCTGGTGACTTCTCTGACGGCTGAAGCCGACCGGTCTTACGGCTCCAACCCCAAAGGATCCTCGGCTCTTCCCTCCCCGGGCCCCGCCGGCCGAATTCGGCTCCGACCAGGAAGTCCGACGGCGGAACCCGGGCCGGCGAGCGGCCCCGGGGGCCCGTCCCCGACCCCCGGCTCCGGCACCGCTGGGCTCGCCGGCGCCGGCGGGACGGCTTGATGGAATCGCTGGCTCCGCCAGTCGTCGCCGTCATCGTCGCTCATGATCCTGGCCAGTGGTTCGACGAGGCGCTGGCCTCGTTTGCCGCCCAGGACTATGCCGAGTTGTCGATCCTGGTCCTCGACTGTGCCAGCACCGAGGAGCTGACCGCCCGGGTGGCGGCCTCCCTCCCCACTGCCTACGTGCGCCGCTTCGAGGAGAACCAGGGTTACGGGGCCACCTCCAACCAGGTGAGGTCGATGGTGGACGGAGCCTCCTACTTCCTGTTCTGCCACGACGACGTGGCCCTCTTCCCCGACACCGTCCATCTGCTGGTGGAAGAGGCGTTCCGTTCCAACGCGGGCATCGTGTCTCCCAAAGTGGTGAGTTGGGACGATCCCGATCGCCTGGTCCATGTGGGGATGACCGTCGACAAGGGCGGGTCGGTGACGGACCGGGTCCAGCCGAACGAGATCGACCACGGCCAGCACGACGCGGTCCGGGACGTGTTCGTGGCCCCGGGGGGGTGCACGTTGGTGCGGGCGGACCTCTTCGAGGAGCTGGGCGGGTTCGACCCGACCATCGTGGCCATGGGCGAGGACCTCGACCTCTGTTGGCGGGCCCAGGTGGCCGGGGCCCGGATCATCGTGGTCCCCGATGCCCGGGTGCGCCACCTCGAGGAGCTGGCCAGTGGGGCCCGGCCGGTCGAGGCCTCCCTGGTCGGCGCCTCCCACGGCAGGCACCACCCGGTGACCCTCCAGGAGTTGCAACGCCGCCACGAGCTCCACGCCGTCTTCAAGTGTTACGGGGTCTTCCACCTCTTCCGGGTGCTCCCCCAGATCCTGGCGCTCACGCTCGGCGAGCTGGTGGTGGCGGCGGTGGCCGGCAACCGCACCCGGGTGCGGGCGGTAACGGCCGCCTGGAGCTGGAACTTCCATCGGATGGGGGAGACCTGGCGCCAGCGCCGGCAGGTCCAGTCCCTCCGCCGGCTCAGCGACAAGGAGATACGCCAGCTCCAGGTATCAGGCAGCGCCCGCCTCTCCGCCTACGTCCGCCGGGTGCTCCAGCTCGGATTCCGGGGAGCCCACGCCGACGAGCTCGCCGCCCCCGGGACGGAGGCGGAGGCCGGGTTGAGCGGGGTCCTCGACGAGTTCGTCGACAGCGACGACGATGGGACCGCCCGCCGGCGGGATGCGCCCTACGACCAGGAAGCGGTATCCCCCCGGGGCCGGCTCAGCGGTCGGGTCCGGCTGCTGTCCTGGCTGATCGCCGCCTTCGTGGTGGTGGTCGGCTCCCGGAGCCTGCTGACCGGGTCGATCCCCTCCATCGGGCAGTTCGTGCCCTTCCCGAGCTGGTCGAGCACCTTCGCCCAGTTCGGGACCGGTTGGCATCCGTGGGGGGTGGGCTCCACCTCCCCGGGCTCGCCGGCCTACGCACTGGTGGGGGCGCTCGGGACGGTGCTGTTCGGGGCCATGGGACTGGCCCAGAAGGTGCTCCTCTTCGCCTGCATCCCCCTGGGGGCGTGGGGCATGGTCCGGCTGGTGCGCCCGTTCCGCTCCGAGCGGGGCGCCCTGGTGGCGGGGATCGTCTACCTGGCCATACCCATCCCCTACGACGCCTTGGCGCTCGGACGGCTGGGCGCCCTCATCATCTACGCCGGTGCCCCCTGGGCGTTCGGTCACCTCTTCCGCTACACCGGGGTGGCTCCGTTCGCCCCGGCCCCCCAGGTGCTCCCGCCCCGCACCCGGGCCGAGGTGGCGGACCAGGGTCCCGGTCACCGGCGGGCGCGGTACAACGCCGGGCGCCCGGTCGGGGGGCGATGGCTGGCCCGTCACCGGACATTGCGGAGCCTGATCCTTCTCGGGGTGCTGGAGGCGGTGATGGTCTCCTTCGTCCCCGCCGCCGCCATCGTGGTCGTCCTGGCCGGGGCGGCCGTGGCGGGGTCGTCCATCCTCCTCGGACAGCTGACCACCGCCGCCCGGGCCCTGTGGCTGTCGCTCGGCTCCACCCTGGTAGCCGGGATCCTCTGTCTCCCCTGGTTGATCGGGGTGCTGGCCGCCGGGCGGGGGGCCATCGCCGTCTTCGGCGTCGCCGGGCCCACCTCCGGAGCGGCATCGTGGGGCGACCTGCTCCGATTCTCGGTCGGGCCGATCGGCAATTCGCCACTGACCTGGGCGTTCGGCCTGGCCGCCCTCCTGCCCCTGGTCCTCGCCCGGGGTCCGAGGTTCGGGTGGGCCGGGCGGTGCTGGTCGATCGCCTTGGTCTTCTGGTTCGCCGCCTGGGTGATCGGACGGGGATGGACGGGGAGCTTGTCCATCGACCCGATGATCCTGCTCGGACCGGCGGCGGCGGCGACGGCCATGGCCATCGGTCTCGGCATCGCCGCCTTCGAGGAGGACCTCCCGGCCTCCACCTTCGGATGGAGGCAACTGGCCACTGCCGGGGCGGTGGCGGCCATGGCCATCGGTGCGGTCCCCACCCTGGCCTCGGCCCTGCCGGGCCGCTGGGACCTTCCCCAGAACGACTTCAGCCAGACGATGGCATGGATGAACGCCAAGGCGAAGACCGGCGCCTTCCGGGTGCTGTGGGTCGGCGACCCCCGGGCTCTGAACCAGGGGTCGTGGAGCGCGGGGGACGGGCTGGCCTATGCCACCTCCGAGGATGGCGCCCCCAATGCCTCCTGGCTCTGGAACGCCCCGGGCCCGGGCCCGGCCGCCCGGTTGGCCGGCGCGGTGAACACGGCCCGGACCGGCCGGACCAACCAGTTGGGGAGCCTGCTGGCCACCGCCGGGGTGCGCTACGTGGTGGAGGTGACGGCGCTGGCGCCCATCATTCCCGATGTCCAGACCCCGACCCAGTATCCCGCCCCGGCTGACCTCGCCCCGGCCCTGGCCGACCAGCTCGACCTGCAGTCGGTCTTCAGCGAGTCCGGGATCAGCGTGTACCAGAACAACGCCTGGATCCCCGAGCGCGCGGCGGTGCCCTCGTCGGCGCCGACGGCGGCGGCTGCCGCCACCGCCATCGCTGCCAGTGCTTCGGGGACTCCGAACGTCCTCGGGGTGGCCCCCGGCACCCCGATCGTTCCCGGGGCCGTCCCGGTGCTGCCGGGTCCGCCGGCCGCCAGCTCCTATGCGGGGGTGGTTCCGGCCGGCACCGCGCTGACCGCCCTGGCCCCGGCGGGGCGGTGGTCCCTGGCCTCCGCCGGCGGGACGGCGTTCCCGATGTCTCCCGCCTTCGGATGGGCCGGCCAGTACCGGGTGGATCGCAGCGGGCCGGCGGTGCTCCGGTTCAGTGGCGGCCCCTGGGCCCCGCTGTCGGTGGCGTTCGAACTGATCCTCTGGCTGTTGGTCGTCGCCGCGCTGGTCGAGCGCCGCGGGGTGCTGCGGCCCTGGCTCCGCTCGGCACTGGGCGGGAGGCGGAGGCGCCGTCGTACCGAGCCCCGCCGTCAGATCCCCGAGCTCGATCTCGAGGCGGAAGGCGAGGACTTCGGAGGGTTGGGCGGATGAGCTATCCCACCGATCCGAGCGGCCGCGCCGCCGCCCGCCGCCGTCAGGCCGGGCGGCACAGCCAATCCGCCCGTCGCCGTCAGGCCGGCCACACCCTCTACCGGAGAGAGGCGAATCCGATCCGGGTCCGGGTCGCCGCGCTGGTCGGGGTAGTGGCGGCGGTGACCGCTATCTGGATCGTGAGTGTGGCCGCCGGCGCGCCGGCCCCACTCGCCGCCCGGGCGACGACCGACGGGGTGTCGATCTCGGCTGCCGATGCTTCGTCCTCGTCGCTGTTCTGCGCCGGGGGTGCCTCCGGATTCGGGGGGTTGGCGGGAACCACCATCTACCTGACCAACACCACCACCCGGGCGGTCACCGGGGTGATGACGGCCAGGGTGGCCCCGGGGACGGGGAGCGGGGCGACCAGCACCGGGACCCCGGGGCCCCCGACGGTCCGGCCCGTCCAGATCCCGCCGATGGGAACCACCGCCATCAATCCGGGAACCGGGCTTCCGGCCGGCGATGTGGCGGCGTCCTTCGTGTTCGCCGGCGGGGGAGTGGCGGCCAACCAGGTGGTGACCGGCACCGGTGGATGGAGTACAGCCCCCTGCGCGTCGCAAGTGGCGACTTCGTGGTATTTCGCCGGAGGTTCCACTTCCCCCGGCAACGCGCTGACCCTCGACCTGTTCAACCCCACCTCGACCGACGCGGTGATGAACGTTTCGTTCCTCACCACCGCCGGGGTCATCACCCCGTCGGCCTATCAGGGCCTGGTGGTGCCCGCCGGCCACGTGGTGGCCGAGAACGTCGGGGATTTCGTGCAGAACCAGGGCGAGATCGCCACCATCGTCTCCGCCCAGTCGACGGCGGTGGTGGCCGATGAGTTGCAGCAGTGGTCGTCGGGTTCGACCGGTGGGGTGGCCCTGCGGCTCGGATCGCCGTCCCCGTCGACCGTCTGGCACTTCGCCCAGACCACCAATCCCAACAAGGGAACCGTCACCTTCCATGTCGCCAACCCGGGAAACCAGGGGGGTATCGCCACCTTCGACATCGGGGTTCCCTCCGCCTCGATCGTGCCCATCCAGGTCCCGGTGCCCGCCCGGTCGGTGGTGGCGCTCATCGCCTCGGCCTCGAGCCGGCTTCCCCGTTCCTCGCCGTACGCGGTGACGGTCAAGGCATCGGTCGGCATGGTGGTCTCCCGCTCGGCACAGGCCACCAACGGCTCGGCGCCTCCGCTGTGGGGTTCAATCTCCGGCACCACCACCACCAGCACCCACTGGCTGGTTCCGGGACCGGGGGCCGGAACCGCGCCGGGGACACCCCGTGCCACTGCCGGCAGTCTGGCCGTCGCCAACTCGGGGTCATCACCCGCCCGGGTGCGGGTCACCACGCTGGGGGCCGGGACGGTGGTGAGCTCGTTCACGGTGGCTCCCGGCTCGTTGGTGGTCCTCGGACCCAACGTGATCGCCGGCCTCCTGGTCTACGACGTGTCGGCCAGTCAGCCGGTCAGCGTCGAGGAGGATGACAACCCGTCAGGCGCCCCGGGGGTGGTGTCCTCCTCGGGTATGCCGTTCTCTTCCTGAGCCCGGCCCGTCCGCCAACCGGCGGCGACCGCCGCCGCCAAACCCGGAGTACTAGCGGGAGGCCGGGGGCGGGGGGGGCGGCGGAGGCCAGGGTGCCTGACGCGGCCAGTGCCCGGGGGCCGGAGCCGGGTTCTTCGGCCAGGGGGGCGGAACCTGGGGGGAGTGGCCGGCCGCCGGTGGCGGTGGCCACGGGGAGGGAGCCTGGGATGGGGCCTCGGCGTCGTTGGCACCCGAGACACCCGCCGGGGCCTCCGACTCGGTGGAGCCCGGGTTCGACTCGGCGGCATCGGCAGAGGCGTTGGCGGCGGCGTCGGCCGGCGATCCTTCACCGGTCGGCCCATCGGCGTTGTCCGAGCCGGTGGGGCCGTGCTGGGAGGCCACGAAGATGGGGGGGATGGACCGGGTGCCGTGCTCGTGTACCGGACGGCCGTAGGCGGTGTCGACCAGGCGACCCACCGTCTCGCCGTCGATGGTCTCCTCGTCGAGGAGGGCGCGGGCGACGGCGTCCAGACCACCCCGGTGGCGGGCCAGCACTTCGAGGGCTCGCTCTTATTGGACCCGGAGGATGATCTCCACCTCGTCGTCGATGACCTGGCTGGTGTGCTCCGAATAGTCGCGGGTGTGCATCAGGTCCTCACCCAGGAACACCTGGCCCTGGGAGCCCCAGGCCATCGGGCCGATCTTGTCGCTCATGCCCCACTCCCGCACCATCTTGCGGGCCAGCTCGGTGTTGCCGACCAGGTCGTTGCTGGCACCGGTGGAGAGGTCGCCGTAGACGAGGAGCTCGGCAGCCCGTCCCCCCATCCGCACGGCCAGCGAGTCCTCGATGTTCTGGCGGGGATGGATGTGCCGCTCTTCGATCGGCAGCTGCATGGTGACGCCGAGGGCCATGCCGGTCGGCAGGATGGTCACCTTGTGCACCGGATCGGCGCCGGGGAGGACGTAGGCCAGCACCGCGTGGCCGCCTTCGTGGAAGGCCACCCGCTCCTTCTCGGCGTCGGACAGCACCAGGCTCTCTCGGGCCTGTCCCATCAGCACCCGGTCCCTCGAAGCTTCGAAGTCGACGTTCTCGATGACTTCCGAGCCGCGGCGCACCGCGTGGAGGGCGGCTTCGTTGACCAGGTTGGCCAAGTCGGCTCCGCTCATCCCCGGGGTGCCCCGGGCCACCAGACCGAGGTCGACGGTCGGGGCCACCCGCTTGTCCTTGCAGTGCACCTGAAGGATGGGCAGCCGCTCCTCGAGGTCGGGGAGGGGCACCACGATCTGGCGGTCGAACCGGCCGGGTCGCAGAATGGCGGCATCGAGGATGTCCGGCCGGTTGGTGGCGGCCATCACCACGATGCCCTCGGTGGGCTCGAAGCCGTCCATTTCGGACAGGAGCTGGTTGAGGGTCTGCTCCCGCTCGTCGTGGCCGCCACCCAGCCCGGCGCCCCGCTTGCGGCCGATGGAGTCGATCTCGTCGATGAAGACGATGGCGGGAGCCTGTTTCCGGGCGGTGGCGAACAGGTCGCGCACCCGGCTGGCCCCGACCCCGACGAACATCTCCATGAAGTCCGAGCCGCTGACCGACATGAACGGCACCCCGGCCTCGCCGGCCACCGCCCGGGCCAGCAGGGTCTTACCGGTACCCGGCGGGCCGACCAGCAGGATCCCCTTCGGGATCCGGGCGCCGATGTCCTTGAAGCGGCCCGGTGTCTTCAGGAAGTCCACCACTTCGCTGATCTCGAGTTTGACCCCGGCGTAGCCGGCCACATCCTCGAAGGTGGTGGACGGACGCTCGGTGGAATAGAGCTTGGCCTTGGATCGGCCGATCGACATGATGCTTCCCATCTGTCCCTGCGCCTTTCGACTGATGTAGAAAAACACCCCGAAGATGAGGGCAAAGGGAAGCACCCACGTCAAGATGATTGAAAGAAGATTGCTGGATGAGGGGGTGACCAGCTTGTAATTGTTGCCCAACGCGTGGAGGGCGGTGACTTCCGAGTCGACCACCGGGCTCGGCCCGTTGACCGTGTAGTTGGTCCCGTTGTTCAACGTACCGGTGATGACACCGGTGGCGTTGTTGACGCTGGCGTTCTTGACCTGCTTGCCGGAGAGGTCGCTGAGGAAGGTGTTGTAGCTCAGTGAAGTTGCGTGCGAGGTGTGCATCAAGGAGGGCACGATCAACACCGCCAGGATGGCGAGGGCGATGATCAGATACAGGACCAGACGGTTCCGGTTCTGACCTGGGGCTCCTTCGCCGGGTCCACCCGAGTTCATCGGGCCGGGAGGCAGGTTGGGGTTTGGCGGGGTCACCGAACCATGATATGCGGCCTTGGGTGGGACCGAGGCATCGGGGGTG
>DATARI010000016.1:0-6641 GCA_036264255.1 Acidimicrobiales bacterium
CGACCGCGAGCGGATCGAGATGAAGAAGTTCTGCCGCTGGGACCGCGAGCACACGCTGCACAAGGAGACCCGCTGAGGGTCGGGTCGGAGACTGCCGACCCCCCGAAGGTCGGCTCCCCGCCCGAGTTCGCCCATGTCGAGCTGGTCGACCTCGCCCGGGGTGGGGACCGGAGCGCGTTCGAAGAGCTGGTCAGGATCACCTCCGGCGACATCTACGCCTTGGCCTTCCGGCTGAGCGGCGACGAGCAGGACGCCCGGGACATCGTCCAGGAGACCTACCTCCGGGCCTACCGCTCGATCCGGAAGTTCCGGGGGGAGGCCTCCTTCTCTACCTGGCTCTACCGGATCACCGCCAACTGCGCCTCGACCGCCCACGGCCGTCGGCGCCGGTTGCGCCAGGTGTCGATCGACACCGATCCCCGGTGGGCGGACCTCCCCGCCGACCCCGACCCCGATGCCCTCGCCTCGGCCACCGTCGAGCGGGACCGGCTGGTCCGGGCGTTGCGAGCCCTCCCGCTGGCCCAGCGGACGGTGATCGTCCTGCGGGACGTCTACGGCCTCACCCATGAGGAGATCGCCACCGAGTTGGGGATCTCCGGTGCCGCCACCCGGGTGAGGCTGCACCGGGCCCGCCGCCAGCTCCGGGCCGCGGTGGTTCCCGAGGCGACGGCGGGCAGCCCCGCTCGGGCCGGGGGCGGCAGGGGCGATGCCGAGGTGATCCCGGTGCGCAGCCTCGAGCCGAGGGGAGACGACGCCCGTGCGGTGTGAGGACGTCGCCGAACTCCTCCCCGGGGCGGTGGACGGCTCCCGGCCGGTTGACCGCCGGACGGTGCGCCATGTCACCACCTGTCTCCAGTGCCAGGCCGAGCTGGCCCGGTACCACGGCCTGCTCCGGCGGTTGCACGAGCTCCGGTCCTACCGGCCCGATCTGCCCGCCGGGCTGATCGGCGATGTCCTCGACGCCCTGGATGCGTCGGTGACCCGGCGGACGGTGCGGACCGCCCTGGGCGGGCGCCGTCTGGTCTACGGCGGGGGGGCGGCGCTGGGGGTCCTGGCCATCGGGGTGACGGTGGCCATGGCCATCAGCCGGAGCGGCCGAACCGGTCGCTTGGGAATTTGACCGTTTCCGGTGGTAATCTTTGGCACCGCCCCTGCGATCGATTGGCCGTTCGCGGCATGGCGATCGACAGAGGGCAGTAGCTCAACTGGTAGAGCACCGGTCTCCAAAACCGGCGGTTGGGGGTTCGAGTCCCTCCTGCCCTGCCCTCCACCCCGTTTGACCGGTCTAAGAAAGAACAGCACGTGAACCGAGAACAAAAGCGAATGATGCAGCGTCAGGGACAGGATCCCGACGGTGAGTCCGCCCCGCCGCGCAAGGCCACTCCGGCCCGGCGCCCGCCCAAGCGAGACCCGTTCCGTCCGGGACAGTTCCTCCGCGAGGTACGCTCTGAGCTTCACCAAGTGGCGTGGCCCAACCGCTCCGAGGTGATCAACTACACGACAGTGACGGCTGCGACCCTGGTGGCGTTGATCGTCCTGATCTTCCTACTCAACTACGCCTTCTCCAAGGGCGTCTTTTGGCTGTTCAATACGTGATCGGTGTGACTGTGACCCAAGACGAGACCACCGCACCCCTCGGCGACGACGAGGGTGCCGAGCCCACTGAGGCTGCAAACACCACCGGGAGCCCCGACGCGGGCACCGAGGCTCCGACCCCCGAGGGGGCCGAAGCCCTGGAGTTGGCGGCGGAGGAGGCCGAGGTAGGGCTGGGCGAAGCCGTCGAGGCGGAAACCGGCCTGACCGGGGAGGATGCCGACCCGGCGGAGGACGAATGGGACGAGGACGAGCCCGTCACCATCAGCCCCTACGACCAGCCGGGGCGCTGGTTCGTGGTCCACACCTACGCCGGCTACGAGAACAAGGTGAAGTCGAACCTCCACAGCCGAACCGCCTCGATGAACATGGAAGACCGGATCTACGAGGTCGTCATCCCCATGGAGGACGTCGTGGAGTTCAAGAACGGCAAGAAGGTCGTCGTCCAGAAGAAGGTGTTCCCCGGGTACCTGCTGTGCCGCTGCGAGCTCGACGACGACAGCTGGTCGGTCATCCGGAATACCCCCGGGGTCACCGGGTTCGTGGGCCCGGGCACCAAGCCCACCCCGCTTTCCCGCCGGGAGGTGGAAGGTATCCTGCAGGTGAAGGTCGAAGGCGGCGAGGCGCCCTCCAAGCGCAGCCGGCCCCGCCTCGAGCACGAGGTGGGAGAGACGGTCCGGGTCAAGGAAGGTCCGTTCGCGGACTTCTCCGGCCAGATCGCCGAGATCAACGAGGACCAGCTGAAGCTCAAGGTGCTGGTCAACATCTTCGGTCGGGAGACCCCGGTCGAACTCGAATTCAGCCAGGTCGCGAAGCTGTAGGCCCGGCGGACACAGGTAAAAAGGTTAAGGAGCAGTACCGATGGCACCCAAGAAGAAGATCCTCGCGAAGGTAAAGATTCAACTCCCGGCCGGGGGAGCCACCCCCGCGCCCCCGGTGGGCACCGCCCTCGGGCCCCACGGCGTCCAGACCATGGAGTTCTGCAAGCAGTACAACGCCGCCACCGAGAGCCAGCGGGGCTCCATCGTGCCGGTCGACATCACCATCTATGAGGACCGCTCGTTCTCTTTCGTCTTGAAGACCCCCCCGACCCCGGCGCTGCTGCGGGCGGCGGCGGGTCTGGACAAGGGCGCGGCGGCCGCCGGCCGGGAGCGGGTCGGCACCGTCACCGACGCCCAGGTGGCCGACATCGCCGCCATCAAGCTGCCCGACCTCAACACCAAGGACGTCGAGGCGGCCAAGCGCCAGGTGGCCGGCACCGCCCGATCCATGGGCATCGCCGTCGCCGGCTGACGGCCACGCCACCCAGCACTTTCGAGAATACGGAGACACCAGCATGTCCAGAGGAAAGAAGTACAAGTCGAGCCTGGCCCAGTTCGACCGGCAGGAGCTCTACTCCGCCGGTGACGCGGTGGACCTGGTGAAGGCCACCGCCAAAGCCTCGTTCGACGAGACGGTGGAACTGGCGGTCCGCCTGGGCGTGGACCCCCGCAAAGCCGACCAGATCGTCCGGGGGACCCTGTCCCTTCCGGCCGGCACCGGTCGCACCGCCCGGGTCATCGTGTTCGCCGGCGGGGAGAAGGCGGCCGAGGCCCGCGCCGCCGGAGCCGACGAAGTCGGAGCCGACGACCTGGTGGCCCGGGTGGCCAACGAGGGCTTCCTCGACTTCGACATTGCCATCGCCACCCCCGACCTGATGGGGAAGGTAGGGACCCTCGGGCGGGTGCTCGGCCCCCGAGGCCTGATGCCCAACCCCAAGACCGGCACCGTCACCGACGACGTCGAGAAGGCGGTCATCGAGTTCAAGGGTGGGCGGGTCGAATACCGGACCGACAAGGTGGGCAACGTCCACATCCGGATCGGCAAGGCCTCCTTCGACAAGGCCAAGCTGCTGGAGAACCTCCACGCGGTGATGGACGAGATCCATCGGGCCAAGCCGGCGTCGGCCAAGGGGCGCTATGTCCGGGGAGTGACGATTTCCTCGACGATGGGACCCGGGGTCCATATCGACCCGCTTCGGGCCCGCAAGGTGGACGAGGAGTTGGCCGCCACCGCCTGATCTGGCGGTAGCATTGCAAGACGGGGCGGCGGCGCGCTAGCGTCACCCCCTTACAAGTTCGAACTGCCGTAGACCTCCGGTGTACCGGGAAACCAGTACCGAAGGGACCCTGTCCGGGTCCGCCTGATGAGGCGTTCCGTTCGGAGCCAAGGCTCCGGCGTCACCACTCGATGGTGTCTGCGGCCCAACCCCGAGGGAATGCTCGGCGGAGGGAACATGGACAATCCGAGGGCTGACAAGGTCGCCGTGGTCGACGAGGTACGCGGGAAGCTGGCTGCTGCCGATGGCGCCGTGCTGACCGAGTACCGGGGGCTGAGCGTCTCCGAGCTGGCCGACCTGCGCCGCGAGCTGGCTGCCGCCGGTGGTGACTACAAGATCTACAAGAACACCCTCGTCCGGTTGGCGGTGGCCGGTGGCCCGCAGGAATCGGTCACCGACCTGCTGGTGGGCCCGACGGCGATTGCCTTTGTCCAGGGCGACGTCAGCGCGGTGGCCAAGGCCCTCCGGGATTTCTCCAGGACGAACCCGAACTTGGTCATCAAGGGCGGCATCATCGAAGACGGCCTGCTCTCCGCCTCGGAGATGACGGTGCTGGCCGACCTCCCGCCCCGCCAGACCCTGCTGGCTCAGTTCGCCGGAGCTCTGTCGGCCCCCATGCAGCAACTGGCCGGCCTCATCGAGGCACTGCCCCGGAACCTGGCCTACGGCCTCTCCGCGTTGCTCGACCAGAAGCGCGCCGAGAGCGGCCCCGAGCCGGAAGCCGCCGCACCGGCGACGCCGGAGCCAACCGCCGAAGCCGAGGCACCGACCGAAACCACCGAATCGACTGAGGCTCCCGCCGCAGCCACCGAGGCACCGGCCGACGTTGCCGAGGCTCCGGCCGAAACCACAGCCACCGAGGCTCCGGCCGAGGCGGCAGCGGCAACCGAGGCTCCGGAGGCTTCCGCCCCGGCCGCCGATGAGCCGGCAGCTGAAGCGACCGAGACCCCGGCCGAATAGCGCCAGACCCCAGATTTCAACCCCACCCACCGATCAAGTACAAAGTAAACAAGGAGCAATGACAATGGCAGGAACCCTGACCAAAGACCAGATCCTGGACGGGATCTCCGAGCTGTCCGTCCTCCAGTTGAGCGAGCTGCTCAAGGAGTTCGAAGAGCGTTTCGGCGTAACCGCCGCCGCCCCGGTGGCCGTGGCCGCTGCCGCCCCCGCCGGTGGTGGCGATGCCGGAGACACCGAGGACGAGCAGGATGAGTTCGACGTCATCCTGGTGGCCGCCGGCGACACCAAGATCAAGGTGATCAAGGAGGTCCGCACCCTGACCAGCCTCGGGCTGAAGGAAGCCAAGGATCTGGTGGACGGCGCCCCCAAGCCGGTATTGGAGAAGGTCAAGAAGGAAGACGCCGAGAAGGCGAAGGCGCAGCTCGAAGACGTCGGCGCCACTGTCGAACTGAAGTAGCTCCGGCAGGTTCCCGGTCGCCGTCAATGGCGGCCGGGAGCCGGGTCGGGGGTTTGGCCGGGGGCCCGGATCGAACGATTGTCCCTGGATACGGGGGGTCGGGGGTATTCGGATCCGGCTAAAACCTTGACGCCGGGCGGCGGACCTCCTACCCTGTGCAGACCTGCTCCGGGGATCTGGATCTCCGGGGGTTGTGGAATTGTGCGCGCCACGGTATGATTACCTGTTGCCGTGCCTGCTCCTGACGCCTTCCTCAGTATTTTGGCTGAATGACGCGCGCGTCGGCGCCCCTCCAACTACTCGAACTGTCGTTGTCGACCCCCGAGAGATATCGCTTTCCGCTTCAAATCACCGCAGTAACCCGCCTTCAGATGTACCGCACTAACCCGTCGTCGCCCCGCACACCCCAAACCTGGGAGGAGTAGGCACTTGCCTGCACGGTCCAACAGCCCGGAACGCTTTTCCTTTGCCAACATCGATGAGGCCCTGCCTCTGCCCGACCTGGTCGCCATTCAGCGCGATTCGTTCCAGTGGTTCCTGGACAAGGGCCTGGCCGAAACCTTCAACGACATCAGCCCGATCGAGGACTTCACCGGTCAGCTGAGCCTCGAGCTCGAGTTCGACCCGACCGATCCTGACCTGCGTCCGCCGCCGAAGTTCTCGGTCGAGGAGTGCAAGGAAAAGGACATGACCTATGCCGCCCCGGTCTTCGTCCGGGCGCGCTTCATGAACGCCAGCACCGGCGAGATCAAGGAGCAGACAGTCTTCATGGGTGATTTCCCCGTGATGACCGACAAGGGCACCTTCATCGTCAACGGCACCGAGCGAGTGGTGGTCAGCCAGCTGGTCCGGTCCCCGGGGGTCATCTTCCAGCCGGGCCGCGACGCCAAGACGGTGTTCACCGGGACCATCCACCCCTATCGCGGCGAGTGGATCGAATTCGACGTGGAGGCCAAGCCGTCCAAGGACGTCACCGCCGGCTGCCGGGTCGCCCGCAAGCGCCGCCTCTCCCTCTTCGTCCTCCTCCGGGCCCTCGGCTACGAGGATCAGGCCTTCCTGGAGCGCTTCGTCCGCCACTTCGACTTCCTCGAGGGCCAGTGGGAGAAAGAGCAGAATCTCGCCCCCACCCGGGAGGAAGCCCTCCTGGAGATCTACAAGCGCGCCCGTCCGGGTGAGCCGCTGTCGGTCGAGGCCGCCCGCCAGTACTTCGAGAACGCCTTCTTCAACCCCAAGCGCTACGACCTCACCCGGGTGGGTCGCTACAAGCTGAACCGGAAGCTGGGCCCCGAACTAGACCGCATCGAGGACATCTTCAAGATCAAGCTGGAGAAGCCGTCGCCGACCCAGGGGGTCCTGAGCCCGGCCGAGATCCTGGCTTCCTCCACCTACATGCTCCACCTGGCCAAGCACATGGCCGACGGGGAGTCGGGCTACCGCATCGACGATCAGGACCACTTCGCCAACCGTCGGATCCGGTCGGTCGGCGAGCTGATCCAGAACCAGGTCCGGGTGGGCCTCTCCCGCATGGAGCGG
>DATARI010000020.1:0-14976 GCA_036264255.1 Acidimicrobiales bacterium
GTGGACCTGTTGGCCGACGTGAGCACCCCGGTCCCGGCCTAGGCGGGAGGCGCCCGCCTGGCGCCCCCGGGCGTCAGTGGAGGCGGACTCTCGGGTCGAGCACCGCGTAGAAGACGTCGACCGCGATGTTGGCGACCACCACCGCTGCCGAGGCCACGATCACGATCCCGATGATCACCGGCAGATCCTGGTTGTTGATGGCCTGCACCGCGGTGAACCCGAGCCCGGGCATCCCGAACACGGTTTCGGTCACGATCGCCCCGCCGGCCAACACCCCGAGGTCGATGCCGAACTGGCTGACCACCGGGGTGAGGGCGGAACGGAGCGCGTGGCGGTAGACCACCCGGTTCTCCGACAAGCCCTTCGATCGAGCGGTGCGGATGTAGTCCTCGTTCAACACGTCGAGCATCGACCCACGGGTGAGCCGGGTATAGGCGGCGGCCGACACCAGTGACAGGGTGATCCAGGGGAGCACCAGTCCCTCGAACCATTTCAGCGGGTTGGCCGTCAGGTAGGTGTACCCGGCCCCCGGGAACAGGTGAATTCCGTGGAGGGCGAACTGGTAATAGAAGACGTAGAGCAGCAGTAGGCCGAGCACGAACGACGGCATCGAGTAGAAGAACAGGGCCAGGACGGTGACGATGCGGTCCCAGATGGATCGGCTGCGGACGGCGGAGAGCACCCCGGACAGGACGCCGATGATCAGCCAGAGGACGGCGGCCCCGAGAGCGAGGGAGAGGGTGATCGGGAATGCCTCTTTGAGGATGGAGGTCACCGGCTGGCCGTGGTAATAGGAGTAGCCGAGGTTGCCGTGGAGCAATCCGTCGAGAAAGTGCCAGTACTGGGTGGTGAGGGGCCGGTCGAGCAGCAGCCGATGGGCGACCAGGGCGACCGTCTTCGGGGTCGCTTCCCGGCCGGCCAGGGTGCGGGCGACGTCGGCACGGCCCGGACCCACGTAGAAGATGAGGAAGACCACGATGGTCACCACAAACATCACGAACACCCCGAGCAGCACACGTCGGATGAGGAAACGGACCACGACTGCTCCTATTTGTAGAGTTGCTCGGCGCGGGGATCGAGGGCGTCCCGCAGACCATCACCGAAGATGTTGAACGCCACGGTGGTGATCAGCAGGGCGAGGCTGGGGAACAGCAGGTACCACCAGGCCTGCTGATAGATCTGCTGGGCCCCGGAGATCATCGTGCCCCAGTCCGCCGTGGGCGGAGGAACCCCGACCCCCAGATAGGACAGCGAGGCTTCGATCACGATGGTCACCGGGATCAACAGGGTGGCGTAGACGATGATCGGGGCCACGATGTTCGGGAGGATGTCGATGAACATGATCCGCCAGGGACCGGCACCTAAGGCCCGGGCCGCCTCGATGTACTCCTTCTCCCGTAAGGACAGCACCTGACCTCGTACCACCCGGGCGACGGCCGCCCACCCGAAGACGGCGATGACCACGATGACGATGGTGAGGCTCGGGTGGCTGATCGAGACCAGGGAGATGGCGAACAGCAGGAACGGGATCGACAGCACGATGTCGATGATCCGGGCGATGATCGTATCGACCACCTTGCCGAAATAGCCCGCCGCCAGCCCGAGGATGGTGCCGAGGATGACCTCGGCACCGGTGGCCACCACCCCGACGATCAGCGAGATGCGGGCTCCGTAGGCGATCCGCACCAGGACGTCCCGTCCCTGGTCGTCGGTGCCCAGCAGGAACGTGCTGTTGGGGCCGACCGGAAGTCCCTCGGGAGAGAGCCCGGTCTGGCGGAACTGCTCGTAGACGCCGTGCCCGGTGAGCGCGGCGATCACCGGCGCGAAGATCGCCACCAGGATGATCACCACCACGACGCCGAGGGCGATGAGGGATGCCCGGTCACGCCGGAGGCGTTCGTAGGCCAGCCGCCAAGGGCTCCGGCCCTCGATGATGGTGGCAGCGGCACCTTCCGGTGGGGGGGCGCCGGAGGTGGCTTCGGCATTCTCGATGGCGACGCTGTCGCTGGGGCTCAGGGACATCATTCGGTCCTCTCGGTCACTGGGCCTCCGCTCCGTCGCCAGCCGCCGCGCCGGGGGCGATCGACTCCATGACCTCGCCGGTTTCCACCGGGAAGTGGCAGGCGGTCACATGGGCGGGAGGATCGCCCAGTACCGGGACCAGGGCGGGGTCATCGACCGCGCACTTCGCCTGGGCCTTCGGACAGCGGGGGTGGAACCGACACCCGGAGGGAGGGTTGATCGGTGAGGGGACGTCGCCGGTCAGGATGATCTGATGGCTGTCCACCTTCTGGTTGGGGTCCGGCATCGGCACCGCGGACAGAAGGGCATTGGAATAGGGATGACGGGGTATCTGGTAGACGTCCTCCACCGGAGCCAGTTCGACGATCTTCCCCAGATACATGACCGCCACCCGGTCGCTCACGTGGCGGACCACCGACAGGTCGTGGGCGATGAAGATGTAGGTCAGGTTGAACTCGGACTGGAGGTCGTCGAGCAGGTTGATGATCTGGGCCTGGATCGACACGTCCAGCGCCGACACCGGCTCGTCGCAGATGATCAACTTGGGTTTGAGAGCCAGGGCCCGGGCCACCCCGATCCGCTGGCGTTGGCCGCCGGAGAACTCGGCCGGGAACCGGTTGAAGTGCTCCGGCTTCAACCCCACCAACTCCATCACCTCTTGCACCCGTCGCTTCCGCTCCGCTCCGTCGGCGATGCCATGGAGGGCGAACGGGTCCCCGATGATCGAGCCCACCCGTCGGCGGGGATTGAGGGATCCGTAGGGATCCTGGAAGATGATCTGCATCTCCCGGCGGAGCGGGCGCATCTGCCGGGCCGACAGGTTGGTGATGTTTCGGCCGTCGAAATCCACCTCCCCTTCCGACAGGTCGAGGAGTCGGGCAATGCAGCGGGCCAGCGTCGACTTTCCGCATCCGGTCTCGCCGACCAGTCCGAGGGTCTCGCCCCGGCGGACTTCGAGATCGACGCCGTCCACCGCGTGGACCGTCTCGTGGCTTCGGCGCAACGCCGAGGTGGACTGCACCGGGAAGTGCTTCTTCAGACCCTTGACCCTGACCAGCACGTCGTCGTCGGGGGAACCCCCGGCAGCCGGGGTGGCGGTGGTCACGGCCGGGCTCTCATGGTCGGCTCGGCGTGGGCAGCTGCTCGCCCACCACCTTGTTGCGCAGTGCGGTCCGTTCGACCAGGTCGAGGGTCAACCAGCACGACGAGGTATGGGTCGGGTTGCCCCCGACTTCGAACAACGGCGGCTCCTCGGTCCGGCAACGATCCATGACGTAGGGGCACCGGGGGTGGAACGGGCACCCACCCGGCAGATTGATGAGGCTCGGTGGCTGGCCGGGGATGGGGTGCAGGCGCTCCCGGACGCCTCCGTAGGCGGGCAGCGACTGCAACAGGCCTTCGGTGTAGGGGTGATGGCTGGCCCCGAAGATCTCGTAGCGGTCAGCCTTCTCCATCGCCGACCCGGCGTACATGACCACCACATCGTCGGCGACCTCGGCCACCACCCCGAGGTCGTGGGTAATGAGGATGATGGCGGTTCCGAACTCGTCCTGGAGGCGGCGCATGACTTGGAGGACCTGGGCCTGCACGGTCACGTCCAGCGCGGTGGTGGGTTCGTCGGCGATCAGCAGTTTCGGGTTGAGGGACATGGCCATGGCGATCATCGCCCGCTGTCGCATGCCGCCGGAGAATTGGTGGGGGAAGTCGTCGACCCGGCGGTCCGGCTGGGGGATGCCCACCAGGCCGAGCAACTCGACCGCCCGCGCCTTGGCCTGGGTCTTGGAGATGTCCTTGTGGTTGTTCCGGATCATCTCCACGATCTGCCAGCCCACCCGGTAATAGGGATGGAGGCTGGAGAGTGGATCCTGGAAGATCATGCCGACCTCGTCACCCCGCACCGAGCGCAACGCCTTCTGGTCCATGGCCAGGAGGTCGTTTCCCTCGAACAGCGCCTGGCCGCTGACCCGAGCGCCCCGGGTGAGCCCCATGATGGTTTGGGTGGCAACACTCTTGCCGGAACCCGACTCGCCCACGATCCCGAGGGTCTTGCCGGGCTCCACCGTGAAGGAGAGTCCCCGCACCGCCTGGACGACGCCGTCAGGGGTAGGAAAGGAAACATGGAGATCGACTACGTCCAGGAGCGCCAACCCTCCCTCCTTCCCTGATGCGCCGGCTGAAGCTGTGGTGCCAACCCGACCGGCTCCCCGAAAGCTAGTCCGAGAAGCGCGGTCGGGTGGTGACCACTGACCTAATTGCTAGTTATCTACTGAGCCAGACGTTGGTCGGGTCGCTCTGCTCGTACACAGCCATATAGATGGCGTTGTGAACCTGGGAGCCATGGATCTCCGGCTGGTTGGGGGCGGTGATCGGGAAGATCGCCGCGTCCTTCATCGTCTCGATGTCCGCCTGGTGCCAGAGGGCTCCGGCGGCGGCCACCGTCGGCGCCTTCAGGGCGGCGTCGATGATCGGGTTGAGGGTCGGGTCGTTGAACAGCCCGAAGTTGGAGGAGGTCGGAGGCAGGACCCGGCCATCGAACAGCGGCGGGAAGAACGAAGCCGCGGCGTTGCCGTACCAGTCAGGTGACCACCCGGCCAGGGAAAGGTCCCACACCCCGCTCTGGGCCGTGGTCGGCACCTCCAGGTACTTGGTGTAGAAGTCGGCGTTCGGCACCCCGACTCCGGTCACCGTGATCCCGATCTTGCCCAGGTCCGCTTGGATGGTCTGGAACATGCTGTTGCTGAGGGAGGAAGCCGGCCGGTACAGGAACTTGAGGGTCAGCCCGTTCGGGTAGCCGGCGGATGCCAGCAACTGCTTGGCCTTGGTCGGGTCGTAGCTGTACTGGGAATAGGACGGCGCCGACCCGGTGATGCCCGGAGGCAGGATCTGGGTGAGTGGCGGTGATACCTGCGGCCCACCGGCATCCTGGATCAGGTCGGTGCGGTTGAGCCCGTACTCGAGGGCTTGGCGAACCGCCAGCTTGCCCAGCGCACCGCCGTTGTTCGGCGACTGGAAGTTGAAGATCACGTAGGGGTTGGTGGAGAACTCCGACTCCAGGCTCAACCGCGGATCATTGGCGGCCAGCAGGCTGGGGATGTCACTGGGCGGCACGTAGCTGTCCCACTCCATATCCGCCTGCGGGGAGTTGGTGAGGATCTGCTGTTGGATCGACGCCTGGGTCCCCGTCTCGTTCACGTTGATCTGGTTGACGTAGGCCTTCCGGATCGGGTCGGTGCTCGCCTTCCACACCGGATTGCGGACGAAGTCGATCGTCTTGGCCGGGTCATAGCTCTGGACCTGGTACGGACCGTCGGAGATGGTGTGCTGGGCCAGGTCGTTGCTCCCCGGGAGGTAGTTGAGGTACTCCACCGGAGCCGGGTCAAAGGCGTTGAGGGCCAGCATGTTGGTGAAGTACGACGTCGGCTGGGTCAACTGATAGTCGACGGTCAGTGGGTTGCTCGGATCCACGGTCACACCCGTGATGTTGTTGGCATTGATGTAGGCCTTCTGAGCCGCCGGGTCGGTGGAGGACACGTTGGAGAACCCGGTGCAGAACGAGGCGTAACCCACGATCAGGTTGCTGAAGTCGGGTTGGCCACCGAAGGGTTGGGTCGGGTTGCAGGTGCGCTTGAGTCCGAGCACCGCGTCAGCCGCGGTGACCTGACGGGACGGAGTGGTGTTCCACATGGCCCCGGTCCGGATGGTGACCGCGTAGGTGAGTCCACCGTTGCTGACGGTCGGATTGGCGGTGGCCAGGTCAGGAACCGGGTCAGTGGTCTGCCCCTGGACGGCGGGATAGGTGTACAGACTCCGGCTCCACATGCGGAGGCCGAGGTAGCCGACCGCGTAGTAGCTGACATTCGGGTCCATGAAGTCGACGTCGCCGGTGCCGAGCATGGTCAGGGTCCCGCCCCGGACCGGGGTTCCGGAGGAATTGGCTGCATAGCGTTGGTTCGGGAGCGATCCGCCCCCTCCGCCCGCCGCGGTGGTAGCCGTTGTCGACGGGGTTGAACTACTGCAGGCCGCGGCCAGCATCCCCAACGTGGTCGCTATCGCGACCATCATCATCCTTCGCTTCGAACGTCCCATAGACGAACCCCTCCTCGTTTGGTGGTCGACACCCAAGATGCCGACCGTGATGTGAACCCTTCAACCGGTCTTCGGTGTGATGAACCCGCGTGCTCCCTCGGACCGGAAGTACTCCGGCGCGGAGGAGTATGAGGAACGACCGTGGCGATCACCAACTTGGATCGCCCCCGCTGATTCAGTCGTGAGCTCAAGCACTGAAACCGAACCTAGCAGCGTTCGTCACGCGGATGTCATGCGAAAGTTACATGGTTGTTACGTGGCCGTGAATTGTCCACACCTTGAGCGGTTGTGTCCGCAGCGCGGTGGGGATGGCGTGAGTTGGCGGGCGCGATGAAACAAGTTCCACCGGGCCAGCTGGGGGACGAGGCGGTCGTCCAACGTCATGGAAGCCATCAATTCCGGATGAGATGACACGGCTGTCATCTCATCGGCTCGGAACCACGATCAGTCATGCAACGGCCACCGACGCACCACCGCCGAGGGAGTCAGTCGTCAGTGAATCCGGGAGGGGGACCCTCCTGGGGCCCGAGCGTCGGCTCGAATGCCGCGGTGTACTGGTCGAAGAGGGGCTTCCACTCCTCGGCGGGGACCTCCCCGGAAAGGTGGGCGAGGCAGGCCTCCCAACCGGCGGCGTTGCGGGCGGCGATCCCGGCGTCGAGCTCGTCGGTGAGGACCAAGAGGGTGCCCCCATCCGGTTGGGGGGTGAGCACGAAGCGGAGGGTCTCGTCTCCCCAGGTGTAGGCCAACCGGCGCGGTTCCTCGAGTTCGAGCACGGTGCCGGTGAAGTCCGGCGCCTGGTTCTCCCGGAAGACAAAGGTCAGGGCCGCCCCGATTTTCCATTCCTCGGTGATGATGTCGGTGGGGAACCAGGCCTTGAGCTCTTCCCGGTCGACGAGGGACCGCCAGACTGCTTCGGGCGAGTGGGGGAGGAGACGTTCGAATCGGATGACGGGTCGTGGACCGTTGGTTTCGAGCGTGCCGTTGGTCATGTTGGTTCCTTTCGTCGAGATGCCTTGGCGTCGAGATGCCGCTCAAGCCGATCGAGACTCTCGGTCCACAACCCGCGGTAGGTGGCAAGCCAGGCATCGAGTTCGATCAGCGGTTCCGGACGGACCCGGTAGAGCCGCCGTTGCGCATCGACCCGTACGTCCACCAGACCCGAGTCTCGGAGGACCCGGAGGTGCTTGGACACCGTGGGCTGGGTGACACGCATATCGCCGACCAGATCGCCCACCGACCGCTCACCGTCCCGCAGCAGGTCCAGAATCTGCCGGCGGGTGGGCTCGGCCAGCACTTCGATGGCGGCGATCGACGACATGGTTTGATTATGCCGTTAGACGTATATTCCTGTCAAGGCATATACAGGAGTCTGAGATCCCTGACTATGCGGAGCGCGGCCCGGGGGCATGCCGGAACTGAAACGGCTCGCTCACCCGACCGGGGACCACGTACCAACATTCTCCGGTCCCACCGCCGTCGATGATCGAGAAGAATGTGTCGACCACGTCGCTCACGTCCAAGATGGGAAAGTGGGTCTCTTCGAGGTAGGAGCGGATGCCCTCGATGATGTTGGTATCGGCAAAGGACGGGCACAGCGCATTGATGGCGATGCCCTCCGGTTGGTAGGTGGCGCCCAATGACCGCACCAGCCCCACCACTGCGTGTTTGTTGGCCACGTAGACCGGATCGAAGGGTGGCGCGACGATGCCGGCCATGCTGGCGGTGGCGACGATCTGACCGCCGCCCCGGGCCAGCAGGGCGGGGAGGGCGGCATGGACCCCGAAGACGACCCCATCCAGGTTGATGGCCATCGCCCGGCGGTAGAGCTCGACGTCGAAGTCGTCACCCAGGCCGCAACCGGTGGTCACCCCGGCGTTCAAGTGGACGAGATCGAGGCCGCCGTAGGTCGACACCGCCACGTTGACCGCCGAGGCCAGGTCGGCCGGCTCCCGCACGTCACACCTCACGAAGGTCGCCCCCAGGGCGTCGGCGACATCCCGGCCGACGGATTCGTCGATGTCGGCCAGAACCACCTCGACCCCGGAGGCCCGTAGTCGCCGGGCGACGGCTGCGCCAATGCCGTTACTGCCCCCGGTGATGAGGGCGACGCCGTCTTTCAGCTGTTCGATTCCCATTGGGTTTGCCTTTCGCGAAGTCCAGCAGAGGCAGCGTAGGAGACCAAAGGGACGTCGGGCATTTCGTAATCCAGGACCCCTTGGCCGACTGGACCGGAGTGACCCAAAGGAGGATCGACCACCCCGGGTTCGATACCCCATCGGAGCTAGCATGCGGGACTATTGAGCCTCGATGACACAGGGCCGCCCTGGGAATGGAACGACACGCCATGGAAAAGACAACCGTCAGCCGGCGAGCAGTCCTCGGTGGCACGGCAGTGGCAGCTGTCGCCGCGGCAACTGGCGGGCTGGCGGGATCAGCCTCCGCTACCGCGCTCCCGGCGGCGGCCCGGACGGCGGGTCAGCCCAGTCTGAAGGATTTCGAGAGGCTGCTCGGGGCACCATTCTCGGTGAGTAACGGCCCGGTTCTGACCTCGGTCACGCTCGACTCGGTGACCCCGATGACCATGACCGGGCTGCCCCGGAACGCCACGGCCGGAGGGGTGAAGACGACCGGCGAACAGTTCTCGCTCATGTTCTCGGGTTTCGCTTCGAGCTCGTTCCCTCAGGACACCTACCGCGTTTCGGCGCGGGGCGTCGGTACCTTCGACCTGTTCATCGTCCCCGTCGGCGGGCCGGGGACGAAACAGCAGTACCAAGCCATCATCGTCAATGTTTGACCGGCCGAACGGGAGGCTCCTTGGGGTCCGAGGAGACGTTGGAAGTCGAGCCCGGTAGCGCGATCCGGGTCGGTGCCCTCGGGGACCCGCCGGAAGAGGTCACGCTTCGACCCATCACCGCCGCCGACGAACCCTTCCTGCGCCGCGTTTACGCCTCCACTCGGTCCACGGAGCTCGAACCGGTCCGGTGGAAGGACAAGGAACGCCGGGCTTTCTGTGATTCGCAGTTCGACCTTCAGGACGCCCACTACCACCGGGGGTTCCCAGCCGCCCGCTTTGATGTTGTCGAGTGGGGGAGTCGCCCCGCCGGACGGCTCCTGGTCGCTCCCGGCAGCACCGAATGGGTGATCCTCGACATCGCCATGGCCCCCGAGGCCTGCGGCGGCGGACTCGGCACCCTCCTCCTCCAGTGGGTGCAGGGGATGGCGGCAGTGGCCGGCTCCCCGCTGATGCTGGCGGTTGAGCAGGGGAATCCGGCCCGATCGCTCTTTCGCCGCCTTGGGTTCCAACTCCGGACCGAGGGGGAATTCCTCGACGAGATGGTCTGGCGGGCTCACGCCATCGGATCCGAGGCCGTCCAACGATTCTGTGACGTCGCCCTGGCCGACGACGACCTGCGAGCCAGCTTGGCCTCGGCTGAAGACGACCTGGTCCTGGCCAGCCGGGCCGTGTCCCTCGGGCTCCCCCGGGGGCTCGCCTTCGGGGCTGATGATGTCCTCGAGACGCTCCGGAGCCGACGCCGCACCTGGATCGAGCGGGCGATCGCATGACGTCCGGCCCTGAGCGCAACTTGGCAGGCTGGACACCGATCCGGCTCTACCGGGAAGACGGCCGGACCATGGTCGACTGGTGCGAGATGGGAGCAGTCCGCTTCGTCGACCCCTTCTTCCACCAGACCGTCGATCGTGTCCTGGCCCGACCCGCCGCCGCTCTCCTCCGGCGACAGACCACGGTCGAAGTCCTCGAGGCCACTGCCGAGGACGACCCGGGCATCGTCCCGAACGGCTTCATCTTTCACGCGTCGCGCTGCGGTTCCACTCTGGTTGCCCAGATGCTGGCCGCATCGGAGGCCAATCGGGTGCTTTCCGAGCCCGGACCAGTCGACGAGATCCTCCGCACCGGCTTCCGGACCCCCATCGTCCCCGAGGATCGGCGCCTGGCCTGGATGCGGGCGATGATCTCCGTCCTCGGCCGCAGCCAAGGCGCCGAGCGTCGGTTCTTCGTCAAGTTCGATCCCTGGCACGTGCTGGCCCTTCCTCTCATCCGAAAGGCCTTCCCCGAGGTTCCGTGGGTTTTCCTGGTTCGTGATCCTCTCGAGATCCTGGTGTCTCAGCTCCGAAGCCCGGGGAGCCAGTTCGCGGTCGGCCCCCTTCCGCCCGAGCTCTTCGGCCTCGACCTGGTCGCCGCCGCCACTGCGCCCCCGGGCGCCTATGCCGCTCGGGTCCTCGACACCCTGCTCGGAGCCGCCGCCCGGGATTTCGATGACGCCGGCCTGGTGGTCGACTACCGCCAGCTCCCCGACGGTCTCGACGCCATCCTGGCTCTGTTCGGCGTTGACGCCGACGTTGAGGAGCGGGCGGTCATGGCCTCCGCCGCCACCTTCGATGCCAAGAACCCCGAAGTAGCCTTCCAGCCCGATTCGGCCAGCAAGCAAGCGTCCGCCGACGATGGACTCCGAGCCGTCGCCGACCGGATTCGGCCGGCATTCGAGGAGATCCTCCGGATCCGGGAACAACGGCAGCCGGCGACTGTCCCATGAGCGAGGCGGCATTCAGCCCGGAGTTGTTCGAGGCCCACATCGGATCAATGTTTCGCGTGACCGACGCCGGTTCTCCGCTGACACTGGTGCTCGATCGGTTGGAATTCGGCCCGAGTTCACCGCGGCAAGTGCAGTATGCTCTGTTCTTTCGAGCCAAGGGGGATGCTCCGTTGAGTCAGAGGACGTATCACCTCGACCACCAGACCCTCGGAGAGATGGACCTCTTCCTGGTGCCGGTCGGACGGGTGGAATCTCAAACGGAGTACCAGGCCTGCTTCAGTCACTTGGCCGCACCCAGCGAATTCCAGAAGAGCTAGCGCGTGGAACCTTTCACAGGCGAGATCCGCATCTTCGCCGGGAATTTTGCTCCACAGAATTGGGCACTGTGCAACGGCGCGATCATGGCCATCAGCCAGAACCAGGCCCTTTTCCAGTTGATCGGGACCACCTACGGGGGTGACGGCCAGAACACCTTCGGTCTGCCCAACCTCCAGAGCCGGGTACCCATCCACACCGGCAGCAACGGCACATCCAACTACTTCTTGGGCCAGAACGGCGGACTGGAATCGGAGACCCTTACCAACGGCCAGCTCCCCGCCCATAGCCACCTCCTCCAGGCCAGTTCGGCTTCGGGCACCTCGACGTCTCCGGCCGGCAACGTCCCGGCCGCCTGGGGCTCCAACCAGTACAGCGATGCCACCCCCACCGGGGCGATGGGAGCCGCGGTGCAACCGAACGGTGGAGGTCTGCCCCACGACAACATGCTGCCCTTCCTGGCCGTCAACTTCATCATCTGCCTGGTCGGCATCTTCCCGACGCAAGGTTGAGGCCAGGCGACGTGACGAAACGAGGATCTTGATGGGCTTACAACCCTTTATCGGCCAGATCATGATCGTCTCGTTCGGATTCGCCCCCAAGGGCTGGGCGCTCTGCAACGGCCAGCTCCTCCCGATCAACCAGAACCAAGCCCTGTTCGCGATCCTGGGCACCACCTATGGAGGCGACGGCCGGACTACCTTCGGGCTGCCCAATCTGCAAGGTCGAGTCCCGCTGCACATGAGCAACACCTTCACTCTGGGAGCGAGGGGCGGTGAGGAAGCTCACACCCTGGCGATCTCGGAGCTACCGGGCCACAGCCACGGAGTCATCGGGAGCAGCAACCCCGCCGATACCGCCAGCCCGATCGGGGCCTTCCTGGCCGACAGCAACAACACCAACTACGTCGGGCCGGCGGCCGCCAACTCCACCTTCAGCTCCGCCACCGTCCTCGATGACGGTGGCGGTCAGCCCCATGAGAACCGATCTCCCTTCCTGGCACTCAACTTCGCCGTCGCCCTGGTCGGCACCTTCCCGACTCGCACCTGAACCGGACAACAGGAGACCTCGCACCATGTCCAGCCCCTTTCTCGCCGAGATCCGGATATTCGCAGGCAACTTCGCCCCCAGGGGCTATGCCTTTTGCGACGGCCAGATCCTGCCGATCTCGCAGAACACCGCCCTCTTCTCCCTTCTTGGCACTACCTACGGGGGCGACGGAAAGTCGAACTTCGCGCTGCCCAACCTTCAGGGGATGGCCCCGTTGCAACAGGGCCAGGGCCCCGGGCTTTCCTTTCGGCAGCTGGGTGAAACCGCCGGGGAGACCGCCGTCACGCTTCTCGCCAACCAGATCGCCTCCCACACCCACGAACTCGAGGGTTCGACCAATGGCGGCGATCAGTCAACCCCGACCTCAACCGTCCTGGCGGAATCCAAGAAGCAGAAGCTCGCCACCAAGCTGTATGCGTCGAGCGCCGGAACTTCGCCGGCCACGGGGGCAATCCTCGAGCCCGGGGGCGGCGCCGTTCCGCACAACAACCTGCCCCCCTACCTCACCCTCAACTTCATCATCGCCCTGACCGGCGTGTTTCCATCTCGTCCATGAGATCTCGGCGCGGGGTTGGGGTCGAGGCCGAAGACCGAAACGACCGTTCAACGATGACCACGCGCCGCCTGGGCGGCAAGCATGGCCCCGAGCAGCCAAGGACATTCCATGACCGATGCGGCCAGTGATCCAATGAGCAGAACGGCGACCCGGCCGGGCTGGCGGCGAGCCGGGAGCATGGCGGCGGCGACCGTGCTCGGCCTGAGCGTTGCATTGGGCTCCATGGTGGCCGGGATCGGGGTGCACCCGGCCGGAGCGGCAGGGCCCTTCACCGTCAACACCACCGTCGACGAGAACCTGACCAACCCCGCCAACACCAGCTGCGTAAGCCCCAACGGCTGCAGCCTCCGGGCCGCGGTGGAGGCCGCCAATAACAGTGGTGGGGCCACCATCAATTTCGCATCCGCCGGTCTCACCTACGACCTCTCCCAGTCGCTCGGCACCCTCGATTTCGGGAATCTCAACACCGGGGGCGGGACCTACACCATCAACGGAAACGGCTCGACCGTTACCGCGGTCCAGTCGGGTTGCCCGGCGAACCCCAACAACTGTTTCGGGGTCTTCAGCCTCGACAACAACTCCGTTGGCAATCAGAGCTTCGACCTCAACCATCTCACCATCTCCGGCGGCGAGGTCGACTCTTCCGGCGGCGGACTCCAATCCGCCGGAGGGGCGGGGGTCCTGGCCGGTGGTCCCGGCGATGACTACACCTTCACCAACGACACCATCAGCGGCAACACCATGCTCGACCCCGTCACCAACGGGCAGATGGACGGCGCCGGCCTCTCCATCGGGTTCGGCCACACGTACACCATCACCGGCTGCACCTTCTCCAACAACACCGCCTCCGGGGCAGCCAACACCAAGAACGGCGGCGGTCTCTATCTGGCGTCCATCGACGGCAGTGCCATCACCGCCACGGTGACCGGCTCGACCTTCACCAATAACACCGTGGCGGACGTCAACGGCGGGGGCGGGGGGTTGTTCATCGACAACTCGACTCCGGGGAGCGGCAGCAGCACGGTCACCGTCACCGGGAACACCTTCTCCGGGAACCAGGCCACCAACGGAGGCGGGGCTGCCGCCGGTGGGGGGGCCATCCTCGACACGGGCGGCACGACCAACATCTATAGCAACAATTTCCTGGGCAACTCGGTTACCGTCAAAGGGGAGGGTGGGGCCGTCAATGTCGTCACCGGTACCGCCAACCTGGCCGGGAACCGCTTCCACGCCAACGCCGCCGCGCTCGCCACCGGCCAGACCCTCGCCGCCGACACCCTCAATTCGCCGTCGGTCTCCGCCGAGGATAACTGGTGGTCGTCGAACACCGGACCGTCGGCCGCCGACCTCTCCGGGGTCAGCGTGACCAAGTACCTCCAACTTCGGGTCTCGTCCTCGCCCAACCCGGTGCTCACCGGCAGCACTACCACCGTTACGGCCGACCTCACCCACGACCAGACCAATACGCTCTTCAATGCCCACTTGATCCCTGACGGCACCCCGGTCACCTTCGGCGGCACCGCCGGCACCTACGTCGGTGGAACCACCGGGGCGACCACCAACGGCACAGCCAGCGATGCTATGACCGCCGGCGGCGGCGGCGTCTACACGCCAAACGGGATCACGGCCACCGTCGACGGGGTCGTGGCGCAGGCGTCCCAGACGGTCAACCAGGCCCCGACGATCACCAGTGCCGATCACACCACCTTCACGTCCGGCACTCCGGGGACCTTCACGGTTGCCACCTCTCCCAGCAGCCAGCCGGTGCCAACCCTTTCGGAGTCGGGCGCCCTACCCAGCGGGGTCACGCTTCAGGACAACGGCAACGGGACCGCCACTTTGAGCGGTACCCCGGGCGCCGGCACTGCCGGCACCTACCCGATCACCATCACTGCCTCCAACGGCATCTCCCCGAATGCATCGCAAAGCTTCACGTTGACCGTGAACCCGGCTCCGGCAACCCACTTCACCGTGAGTGCCCCCGCATCCGCCACCGCCGGGGTCGCCTTCAACTACACGGTCACTGCCCTGGACGCCTTCAACAGCACGGCGACCGGCTATACCGGCACCGCCCATTTCACCTCCAGTGACGGGGCAGCCGTCCTGCCGGCCGACTACACCTTCGTCGCCGGGGACAACGGGGTCCACACCTTCAGTGCCACCCTCAAGACCGCTGGCAACCAGACCATCACCGCCACGGACACGGCGACCCCGTCGATCACCGGGATTTCCAACACGGTGGCAGTCTCGGGAGGTACCGCTACCCACTTCACCGTGAGCGCCCCTGCGTCCGCCACCGCCGGAGTCGCCTTCAACTACACCGTCACCGCCCTCGATGCCTTCGGCAACACCGACACCGGCTACACCGGCGCGGTGCATTTCACCTCCAGTGAC
>DATARI010000084.1:0-23676 GCA_036264255.1 Acidimicrobiales bacterium
CACCCCATTGCGCTCCATCGGCGAGCCAGAGGACATCGCCGCCGCCGTCCTCTACCTGGCCTCCGACGCCGCCCGCTTCATGACCGGCCAGGTGGTTCGGCCCAACGGCGGGGTGGCGATGGTGTGAGCCCCGAGCCGGAAACGAACCCGCCTGCCGACCGACGCACCGGTCTCACCATCTCCGGGCACCACTCGCCGATGAACTGGATCCTCGTCTTCACCAAGCTCACCGTGGAGATCGATGGCGAGCCGGTCATCGGCTCCTGGCGGAAGCACTTCATCCCGACGGATCCCGGGGACCACCATATCGACGTGTACTTCAAGTACATCGGCCAACCCCGGTGTGCCGAGGCGTCGGTGGACATCCGGGTCGGAAAAGGGAAGACCGTGGCTCTCGCCTACCGGGCCCCCAACCTGCTGACCGCCCCCGGCCGGTTGGAAGTCCGGGCCTGACTTCTGGAGGACTCGGACCGCGAATATGGCGCCGAACTGCCTGTCTTTGTAGATTTGCCCTGGGAGTGCCGACGGAAGGCTGAAGATGACGCGCTGGGGGTTGCGGATCTGCGGGACGGTGCTGGCCTGCGGGTTGGGGCTCGCCTGGCCGGGCGTGGCGGCGGCGTCCACCAACGCTTCGACCCCTTCGGGCGGAAACTCGGTCAGCGCCCAATCACCCTTCCCGGTCCTCTACAGCGTGTTCGCCGCCGGGCCCGAGGTGTTGACCGATCCCACCGGGGCCCCGGCCGGTGCCAACAACTGGTCGTGCAAACCGTCGGCCCAGCATCCGGATCCGGTGGTGCTGGTCCACGGGTTGGGAGCCACCATGGCGGAGAACTGGGCCACCATGTCGCCGCTCCTCGCCGACAACGGGTATTGCGTGTTCGCCCTCACCTACGGCCTCGATCCCGGCGAGGCGTACGTCGGTGGCCTCCAGGCCATGGAGACGAGCAGCCAGCAGCTAGCCGCTCTCGTGAACAAGGTGCTCGAGGCCACCGGAGCCTCGAAGGTCGACCTGGTCGGCCACTCGGAGGGAACCGTGATGCCGCAGTACTACCTCAAGTTCCTCGGCGGAGCGGCGAAGGTAAACCGGTACGTCGCCATCGACGGTCTCTACCAAGGCACCACCCTCGACGGGGTGGGCTCCCTCCTCACCTCGTTCGAGACGTTGTTCCCAAGCCAGGCGGCTCCCCTGGAGGCGGCGGTGGCCAGTGGCTGCGGATCCTGCCAGGAATTCCTGACCGGCTCCCCGTTCCTCCGGCACCTCTACGCCGACGGGAACTATGCGGTCCCCGGCGTCGAGTACACCACGATCGTCACCCGTTACGACGAACTGGTGACGCCCTACACGTCGGGCGAGCTGCATGCCCCCAACGCCACCAATCTCGTCCTCCAGGACCAGTGCCCGCTCGATTTCTCCGAGCATGCGACCACCGCCTTCGACCCGGTGGTCGGACAGGACATCCTGAACGCCCTCGACCCGACCCAGACCCGTCCGGTCCCGTGCACCCTGGTCCTACAGGCGATTGGCGCCCCCGGATTCCGCTGACCGACCCCGGCTCGCCGCCGCTCTCCGGAAACTGACGCACCGTCAGAACGGGGATACACTCAGCCCATGGCCGACCTGCCCATGATCATCTCCGTCGACGACCATGTCGTTGAGCCCGCCAACGTCTGGATGGACCGGCTCCCGAAGAAGTACCACGACGTCGGTCCGAGGGTGGAACGCGCCCCGATGGGAGAGATCACCTTCATCGGCGGGAAACTCACCGTGAAACCCGGCTCCGAGGGCCTGCCCACCGACTGGTGGTACTACGAAGACCTGAAGCGGCCGCTGCTGCGGGTCGACTCCGCCGTCGGTGTCCCCCGGGAAGAGGTCACCATGCGGGGCATCACCTATGAGGACATGCGCCCCGGCTCCTACCAGGTGGCACCCCGCCTGGAGGACATGGACGTCAACCATCTCGAGGCGTCCATCTGCTTTCCCACCTTCCCCCGCTTCTGCGGCCAGACCTTCACCGAGGCCAAGGACAAGGAACTGGCCCTGCTGTGCGTCAAGGCCTACAACGACTGGATGGTCGACGAGTGGTGCGGTCCCGAGGCCAAGGGCCGTCTCATCCCCCTCACCCTGATTCCGCTGTGGGATGCGCAGTTGGCCGCCGACGAGGTGCGCCGCAACGCCGCCCGGGGGGTGCGGGCGGTCTGCTTCAGCGAGATCCCGCCGTTCCTCGGTCTCCCCTCCGTCCACGATCCCGATCACTACTGGGACCCGTTCTTCCAGGCCTGTGCCGAGACCGGCACCATCGTGAACATGCACATCGGTTCGTCGTCGAAGATGCCCTCTACCTCGGCGGACGCCCCGCCGGCGGTGGGCTCCACCCTCACCCACTCCAACGCCACCTACTCGATGGTCGACTTCATGTTCTCGGGGGTGCTGGTGCGGTTCCCCGAACTGAAGCTGGCCTACGCCGAGGGCCAGATCGGCTGGATCCCCTACATCCTCGAGCGGGCCGACAACGTCTGGGAGGAGAACCGGGGCTGGGGCGGAGTGGCCGACATCGTCCCCGAGCCGCCCTCCACCTACTTCCACCGCCAGATCTACGGCTGCTTCTTCGACGATGCCTTCGGACTCAAGAACGTCGAATCGATCGGCGTCGACAACATCACCTACGAGTCGGACTACCCCCACTCCGATTCGACCTGGCCGAACACCCGGCAGATCGCCGAGAAGCAGATGAAGGACCTCACCGACGAGCAGCGGTACAAGATCGTCCGCGGCAACGCCATCAAACTGTACGACCTCGACTTCAAATAAGCCCCGGTGGACCTTCGCTACACCGAGGCCGAGCAGAAGTTCCGGTCCGGCCTCCGGGATTGGCTCGCCGAGACCCTTCCCGACCTGCCGCCGAAGCCGTCCCCCAACGACTGGCCGGCCCGGCGGGCCTACGACACCCACTGGCAACGCCTGCTGTTCGACGCCGGTTACGCCGGGGTGGACTGGCCCATCGAGGGTGGGGGCCGCGGGTCGTCCCCGGTCGAGCAGCTGATCTTCAAAGAGGAGCTGGAGCGAGCCCACGCCCCCTACGTCGGGGTGAATTTCGTCGGCCTCCTCCACGCCGGGCCCACCGTCATCGCCGAAGGGACCCCGGAGCAGCGCCAGCGCTACCTGCCGCCCATCCTCCGGGGTGACGAGGTGTGGTGCCAGGGCTTCTCCGAGCCTGACGCCGGGAGTGACCTCGCCTCCATGCGGACCCGGGCGATCAGGGACGGTGACGAGTACGTGGTCACCGGCTCGAAGATCTGGACCTCGCACGCCGAGGTGGCCGACTACTGCGAGCTGTTGGTCCGCACCGGTGCCGATGACAGCCGGCACCGGGGCATCACCTGGCTCATCCTCCCGATGGACTCCCCTGGCGTGGAGATCCGCCCCCTCACCACCATCGCCGGCTCCGCCGAGTTCGCCGAACTGTTCCTCGATGAGGTGCGGATCCCGGTCTCCAACCGGGTGGGTGAGGAGAACGACGGCTGGCGGGTCACCATGGTGACGCTGAGCTTCGAACGGGGTACCGCCTTCGTGGGCGACCTGCTCGAAGCCTTCGAGCTGTTGACCGAGACGGTGGCAGTGGCCAGACGCACCGGAGCCTGGTCGGACCCCGGGGTCCGACGGCAGGCCGGCCACCTCCGGGCCGAGCTCGACGCTCTGTGGGCGCTGACCAAGCGGAACGTGTCCCAAGCCGCCCGGACCGGAGTCCCGGGCATCGGCGGCACCGTGTTCAAACTGGCCTACACCGAAGCTCGCCAAAAACTCGGGGAGTTCTCCTTGTCGCTGTTGGGGAGAGCGGGGTTGGCCGCCCAGGACACCGACGGGCTGGACGGGCGGGGCGGGCTGCCGGCGGAGGAGATGGTGGAGGACTGGCTGCGGGGCATCTCGCTGACCATCGCTGCCGGCACCTCGCAGATCCAGCGCAACATCGTGGGCGAGCGCATCCTCGGATTGCCGAAGGAGCCGACCGGTGGACTTTGAGCTGACCGAGTTCCAGACCGATCTCGCCATCGGGGTCCGGCGGCTCTGTCAGGGGCGCTTCGCCCTCGAGGGGTTGCGACGGGCCGAAGGATCCGAGCAGGTGGTGGACCGCGGGGGATGGCGCGAGTTGGGGGAGGCCGGGGTCTTCAACCTGTGCCTGGCCGAGGAGGACGGCGGCCTCGGGCTGGGGCTGGCCGACGCCACGCTGGTGTTCGAGGAACTAGGCCGGGCGCTGGTGCCAGGACCGCTGGTCGCCTCCCATCTGGCCGCCGGGTTGATCGACGGAGCCGGCGACGGCTCCATCGTCGTCGGGGTGGTCGAACGGGTACTGACCGGCGGCGGATCTCCGGGCTCGTCGGCCTCGGCGCCGGTGATCCCCTGGGTGGTCGAAGACCTCGCCGATCTCGACGTCCTCCTGGTCCTCTCCGACGACGGCCTGTCATCGGTGGAGCCGTCCGCTCTCGACGCCCGCCGCCTGGATCGCCCGATGGATCCCCTCACCCCGCTGTGGACACTGCGGGCCCTGCCGCCGGGCGACCCGGTGGGGGGCCCGGACCTCGCCGCCCGCTGGCGGCGCGACGGTGCGGTGCTCACCGCCGCCCTTCAGATCGGCGCGGCGGCGTGGACCACCGACCTGGCCGTCGACTACGCCAAACAGCGAAACCAATTCGGGCGCCCCATCGGGGGATTTCAGGCCATCAAGCATCTGTGCGCCGACATGGTGGTCCGGACCGAGGTGGCCCGGGCCGCGGTCCAGGCGGCGGCGGTCACCGCCGATCAGCCCGACGTCGGAGACCCTCGGCTGGCGGCGGCTGGAGCCAAGCTGCTGGCCGATGAGGCGGCCCTGGCCAACTGGAGGTCGTGCATCCAGGTCCACGGCTGAATGGGCTTCACCTGGGAGGTCCCCGCCCACCTGGCCTACAAGCGGTCCCGGGTCCTCGCCACCCAATTCGGCACCGGCGACCAGTGGGCCGAGGCACTGGCCGAGTCGATGGAGCCGGCTCCGGCTGGTTAGTCCTCGCCTCCCTCCCAGGTTTCGTCACAGACTTCAGCTATGGACATCTCATTGTCGTTGCCCTCGGACGACGACGCCGACGAGTTCCTGGCCGCAGTCGCTGCCAGCCGGGCGCTGCACCGGCCCTGGATCGAGCCACCCGACACCCCGGACCGTTTCGCCGACTACCTGGAGCGTGCCACCGGTGGTGACCGGGCTTCGTTTCTGGTTCGGCATGCGGAGTCCGGCGCCCTGGTCGGCTATGTCAACATCAACAACATCGTGCGCGGCGCCTTCCAGTCCGGCTACCTCGGGTACGCCGCCTTCGGGGCCTATGCCGGGCGGGGCCTGATGACCCAGGGCTTGGGGGCGGTGCTCGACCTGGCGTTCGGCGACCTCGGCCTCCACCGGGTGGAGGCGAACATCCAGCCGGCCAACCGGCGCTCGCTCGGCCTCGTCCAGCGGCTCGGGTTCGAGAAGGAAGGCACCTCGCCCCGCTATCTGATGGTGGACGGTGACTGGCGCGACCACGAACGGTGGGCTTTGCGCTCGGACACCTGGCGGCGCCCCTTCTGATCACCGCTGATTGGTCCCTTGACAACGACGCGTCGCTCTCATCATCATGAGTGCGGCGCCCGAGGCCAGGCCCGGCACGAGACCGCCGCCGGCTCGAACGACTCGGATGCCACCCGGGGCAATCGATGCGGGTCACGGGGCACCGGAAGGAGCTACCCATGGCAGCCAAGCTGGCGGTGATCGCAAACTCCCCTGCGGACTATGAGCGTTTCCGGCTGTCACCTACATCCATCGAGCCATGGGAGGACGGCGCCCGCACCGACGACTCGGCGGGTACCTACGAATGGTGGTATTTCGACGCTCACCTCGCCGACGGCGCGAAGTTGGTTGTGACCTTCATGAACAAGGACATCGCCGAGCCACAGAAACCGCTGGCACCGTTGCTCCGGCTCGATCTGGATCTTCCCGACGGTAGGCATTTCGAGAAGACCGTGCATTACTCACCGAGCGAATGGTCAGCAGCCAAGGACCATGCCGATGTTCGCCTCGGAGAGAACCGATTCGTCGGTGACCTGCATCAGTATCAAATCCAAGCGACCGCGGAGGAAATCTCGGTAGACGTCACATTGACCGGCGAGGTTCCCCCTTGGCGCCCGGCGACGGGGTACCTGCTGTTCGGCGCCGATCGGTCCCTGGAGTTCGGCTGGCTTCCCTCGGTGCCCGAGGGCGCGGCAAGCGTGACCTACACGGTAAACGGGGAGCGTCACGAGACAACCGGCATCGGCTACCACGACCACAACTGGGGCAACGTGAGCCTGCTGAAGATCGTGCACGACTGGTACTGGGCACGCGGGCAAGCCGGGCCCTATTCGGTCATCGCCTCCTACATCACATCGGCGAAGAAGTACGGGTTCGAGCCGCTTCCGATCTTCATGCTCGCCCGCGACAGCGTCATCATCGGCGACGACCCGAACGAAGTTACCTTCCAACCGGAGGGCGTCTACACCGATCGGACGACCGGCAAGCCCGTTGCCGCCACGACCCGCTACACCTACGGTGCCGGTGAAGAGCGATATGAGGTGTCGTTCACTCGTACCCACGACCTGTCGGCCTCCCGAATGGTCGACGGCATCAAGGGGGTCAAACGCATCGCGGCCAAGCTGGCCCATTTCGACGGTGCGTACCTCCGATTCGCCGGTGACATCGAGATCTCCCGGTCCCAGGGAAGTGAACTGATCGAGACCTACAAAGACGACGCAATCTGGGAACTGATGTATTTCGGCCACGCACGCGCCCAGTAGCGCGGACGGGCACCCCTACCACGTCGTCACTCCGGTCATCTGCCGGTGTGTCGGCTTCCCGGTCCGATCTCGACGATCTCCGGATCAGGTTCTCCCAGTCTGGATTGAAGCAGGCGGGTAAGCCATACTGTCCACCTCGTACGCAACGGGAAGGGACCCGATGGGTTCGGGGAAGCATTCAATTAAGTCTGGGTCCGGCTGGGCGCGCTGGGTCTCGGTGGCCACGGTGATCCTCCTCGGGCTGGCTGGAATCGGGGTCACCGTCCACGCCGCCTTGGACCGCACCGCGGCCAACCCGGCGACGCCGGCCGGTGGCGGCACCGCCGTCCCCTACCAGTACGTCACCAAGGCCTATTCCGAACTCCTGGGAAGGGCCCCCTCCCCCGCCGAATGGTCGGCGGCGGTGCAGTCCCTCCGGCACCAGGGGTGCACCACCACCGCGCTCATCCAGCTCGGGGACGCCATCGCCGCTTCGGCGGAGTACTCCCGCGACTACCCGACCACCGACCCTGGCTCGAGGGCCCTCACCCTCTACCGCTTCGTGCTCAACCGGGAGCCGGATGCCGCCGAGTTCGTGGCCATGAGGGACCGACTGGCCGGCACCGCCACCACCCCGGCACTCACCCCGGAGGAGGCCGCCAACTTCCTCTACCAGAGCCCCGAATTCGCCGATCTCACCCAGCCGGCCATCTGCAACCCTTCCAATCCGAGCTACTACTTCGGAAAGCCCGGCCAACTGACCGGGTACCCGGCGATTCCCACCCCGGCTTCCGGCGCCCCGGGGGCCGACCAACCCGAGGCCCCCCTCCAGTTGAGGCTGGACGCTGTCGGGCGGCTGGGCGGCGGGGTGGTTTCCCTCCCGTCCCGGGAAGTGGTGGGGCTGACCACCACCCTCACCATCCCGGCCAACGTGACCCTCGCCACCGCCGGCAACCCCGATCCCACCCGGTACGCGGACATGGCCCGGCTGGTGCGGCTTCCCGGCTTCGCCGCCCTGCCCGGGAACGCCAGTCCCGACCTGGTGCAGCTGGACCCAGGGGCGAAACTCGAGCACCTGTGGGTGGACGGGCAGCGCGATGCCCCGGATCCGAACTCGCTGGCCATCTTCAATATCCGCATGCTGGGCGGCATCGGGACGACGGTGGCGTTCGATCGGATCGGCAACGCCTATGGCGCCAGCAATCTCGAAGCCGACGTCCAACCCTCCACCCCCGACGATCCCACCGGCTGCACCGGGAACGTGATCGCCGGCAACCTGGTGGAGGGCTACGCCACCGCCCACGGCGGGGTGGTGCCGGGCGAGGCCGCCACCGATCATCCCGAGGCTGACGGGTTCGGCATCTACTGCGGATCCACCGACATCCGGGACAACTCGATCATCGATGTCTCCGATGCGGCCATCGTCCTGTTCAACGGGAGCCCGACCGCCCTCCTCGCCCCGCCTCAGCTGTCGGTGGTGTCCGACAACACCATCATCTCCGCCGGCAATTCCCTCTACTGGGGGATCGTCACCGACCCCTTCTGGTCGTTGCACGTCGGGCCGCTCCCGGGCGGCGACCCGCCGGGAAAGGTGACCCGCTCGTTCACGTCGGGACCGGTCCATGCCGCCACCATCATCGACAACCGACTCTGGTCGGGCAGCCGAACCCACTTCGATGTCATCCTGTCGTCGGGCACCCACGAGCTCTTCGGCTCCACCGTCCATCAGAACTGCCTGTTGCCCAACTCCGGCGGGGTGGCCACCTGCGGGGGAGGGAGAAATGCGGTCGGCGCCGACTGGATCGGGAATTCGAGTGGCGGGCAGCCCTCGTGGGCGGAGATGGGCATCTACGTGGGCGGGACCCAGGACACCGTCGTCCGAGGCAACAACTTCCCCGACCTGGGCCACGTCACCGGCGGAGCCTGTCCGAAAGGGACGGTCATCGTCGCCTTCGGCAACGGCACCACCACCAACTTCGCCCTCGGCCTGCAGATCGACCTCCCCTTCACCCGGGATGTGGCGTTGAGCAGCGACCTCTGCATCACGCCGTCGTTCTGAGCCGACACCGCGGGGCTAACCTGCCCCGGTGACTCCCGCCCCGCCCCCTCCCCCGCCCACCGCGTCGCCCATCGCCCTCCCCGATGACGTCGTCACCGTCCTGCCGGCCGATCGCACCGTCTACGGGATGCAACTCCCCATCCAGTCCCAGTCGAGCATCTATGTCCAACCCTGGGAGCTCACCGCCGGGCCCGACGAGTTGGCCCGGGTGGCGCTGGCCTGCGAGTCGGCCGGCTTCTTCTACGTCGGGGTCTGCGACCACACCTTCATCCCCGAGCGGTTGGCCTCGGCCATGAGCACCACCTGGTACGACACGGTCGCCACCCTCGGGTGGTTGGCCGGGGTCACCTCCACCATCCGCCTGCTCTCCCACATCTATGTGATCGCCCTCCGCCACCCGCTGCGGTCGGCCAAGGAGTTCGCCACCCTCGACGTCCTGTCGGGAGGCCGGGTCATCTGCGGAGTCGGGGCCGGTCACGTGGTCGAGGAGTTCGAGCAGCTGGGTCCCGACTTCGACCACCGGGGAGCGGCCACCGATGAGGCCATCGCCGGGCTGGCCCTCGGTCTGGTCCACGAGTATCCCGTGCTCGAGGGCCCGCGCTGGACGGCGTCGGGGCTCGGCCTGCGCCCCCGCCCGGTCCAGTCGCCCCGGCCACCGATCTGGGCGGGGGGCTCCTCCCCCGCCGCCCTCCGCCGCACGGCCAGGTTCGCCGACGGCTGGCTGCCCCAGTCCCTCGGGCCCGATGCCGGGATGTTGTCCGACCTCCGGAGGATGCGGGACGAATACCGGGACGGGGCTCCTCTCGACATCGGCGGGATCGCCGAGTTCCTCTATGTGGGAAGTCCTCCGGCCGGCGTGGAGCTGCCGAAGGGAACCGTGTCCGGACCGCCCGAGAAGATCGCCGACTACCTCCGGACCTTCGCCGATGCCGGCGTGGGCCAGGTCCAGGTCCGCTTCCCGTCCCGGACCGTCGACGAGCTGTGCGAACAGATTGCCGCCTTCGGGGCCGAGGTCAGCCCGCTAGTGGACGGCTGATCGTCGGGAGGGTCGCTGGCGACGTCAGGTGTAGGTGACCTGTCCGGCGTCGATCACGACACCGGCGGGGGTAGCGGTATTGAAGTAGGCGTTGCCGTCACCCAGCTCCCAGATGCTGATCGTCAGTTCGTCGCCGGGCATGACCGGTTTGGAGAAACGGGCCGACATCGAGACGAAGCGATCGGGGTCCGAGGCGCAAAGCGTGTGGAGCAGCGCCCGGCCGGTGAAGCCGAACGAGCACAGGCCGTGGAGGATGGGTCGGTCGAAACCGGCCATGGCCGCGAATTTCGGGTCGGAGTGGAGCGGGTTGCGATCGCCGGAGAGCCGGTAGAGGAGAGCCTGGTCGGTGCGGGTCGGGTAGACCACCACGTGATCGGGTTGGCGGTCGGGAGCGCTGGCGCTGCCCGAAGGGCCCCGATCGCCACCCCAGCCGCCTTCTCCCCGGATGAACGCCGACGATGACGTCGTCCACAGGTCGTCGTTGGTGGCCGCGTCGGTGGCGATGGTCTCGGTGACGACCACCGCGCCGGAACCCTTGTCGTAGATGCCGATGATGGTGGTGACCGAGTTGGCGGCGCCCTCGACGGGGAGCGACCGATGCAGCTGCACCGATTGCTCGCCGTGCACCAGCATCGCCGGGTTGAACTCCCCGATGGCGCGGTAGGCACCCCCGCCCCGGGCCAGGACGACCGGAAAGGTCGGCAACACCCGCTGGTCGATGCCGGAGGAATTCTCGGTGGTGAACTCGAGCTCGAAGCCGGTCGGATCCAGCGCCCCGGCCCCGACTCCCAACGCGTAGGTCAACGCATCTTTCGAATTCCACGAGACCCGTTCCGGGTCGGAGGTGGCCCCCACTGCTTCAACATTGATTGGCATACCGGCGATAGTACGCGCGGGTCGAACCGGGGTCGATTCACCGCCGTTGGCCCCGTTGGTGAGGGGTTAGGAGGGAAAGGTGGTCGTCGGGGCGCTGGTGGTGGTGCTCCCTGCCCCCAGGCCCGGCAACAGCGTCGTCGTGGTCGAGCTGGTCCCACCCACGCCGGTGGTGGACGTGGTGGTCGACCCGGAACCGGACTTGAGGGTCGAGGTGGTGTTCGAGGCATTCGGAGCTGGGGTGGTGGGCGTGGTGGTCGGGGCGGGCACCGGCTGGGTGGTGGTTGTGGTGGTCGTGGTGGTCGATGACACCGCCGGGATGAACGCCGGGATGTAGCCGTTCGGGGCCGTGGTGGTGGCCTTCGGCGCCGAGGGGTACTGAATGTGGAGGAACTCGAAGGCCGCCGCCAACAGGACGATCAACAGGGTGGAGCGCCGGATCGGGAACCAGCGGTGCACCGGACGGCCCATCCACCCGGGGTGCCCGGTCCCTTTGGTGACTTGGAGGGGGGCGGTGAGCTTGGCCGTCTTCGGGATCGTGGTCGTCTCGTCGTTCGGTCCGGGGTCGTCGATCGGCCCCAGGTCGTCCGGCACGTCGGAGTCGGTGTCGGTCATGGCACCGCCCGGGTGGCGCTGTCGCCGATCGGGGGCGAGGTGATGCCGGCCGCCCGCAACGCGGTGGCGGCTCGGAGGCGGATCTCCCGTCCGACCTCGAACTGGCGCCCCGGGAGGGTGCGGGCGATCAGCCGGAGCTGCACGTAGCCGACCTCGATGGACTCCACCCCGGCCACCACCGGCTCCCCCAGGATCAGGCTCCGCCAGTGGGGGTCCTTGGTCATGTCGTCGATGGCGTCGCGAAGCAGCCGGGTGACCCGTTCGAGGTCCTGGTCCACCGGGATGGGTATGTCGATGACGGCCCGGGCCCAGTCCTTGGACAGGTTGGTGACCTGTCGGAGGGCGCTGTTGGGCACGATCACCAACTCACCCTGGGCGGTCCGAAGTTTGGTCACCCGCAAGGTGACCTCTTCCACCGTGCCGGTCACTCCGGTGCTCTGGCCCGGCATCGAGAGCCGGATGACGTCCCCGAACGCGAATTGGTGCTCGGCGAACAGGAAGAAGCCGGCCAACAGGTCACCCACCACCTGCTGGGCCCCGAAGCCGAGACCGATGCCGATCACCGTGGCCGGGGCCACCAGCGTGGTCAGCGGCAGTCCCAGGCGCTCGAGCGCCAGGATCCCACCCAAGAAGCAGGCGAGCGCCACCACCACCCACTCGACGGCTTCGCTCAGCGCCCGGGAGCGTTTCACCCCTTCGGAGGCCACCAACCCCGATTCGATGGCCTCCCGGATCCGGTCGTCGATGTCCCGACGCCGGATCGCCCCAGCCCAATGGGCAAAACGGACGATCAACCAGGCTCCGAGAACGATGACCATGGCCGGGAAAAGGGAGTCGTCGAGCCAGCTGTTGTGGAGCCAGTGCACGGTGGGGGTGAAATTACCATCGCCTTCCGATCGGCCTGCACACCGGACCTCTCAGTGCCGTAAACTGACGGTCAGTCAGATTTGAGCGTGTGCACCCGACCGGGGGCGCGCGCCGTTGCCTGCCGGACCCAGCCCGCGCCGACGAAGGGAACATCACCATGCTCGATTACCTCATTCGCAACGGTCTGGTGGTCGACGGGACCGGCGCCCCCGGCCGACGGGCCGATGTCGGGATCTGCGACGGGAAGATCGTGGCCGTCGGCGAGGTCACCGAGGAGGCCGTCACCGAGTTCGACGCCGAGGGACTGATGGTGGTGCCGGGGATCATCGACCCCCACACCCACTACGACGCCCAGCTGTTCTGGGATGCCACCGCTTCCCCGTCCAACCTTCACGGGGTGACCACCGTCATCGGAGGCAACTGCGGCTTCACACTGGCGCCCATCAAGGCGGAGGACCACGACTACATCCGCCGGATGATGGCCAAGGTGGAAGGGATGCCGCTGGTGGCCCTGGAGGACGGGCTTCCCTGGGACTGGACGACCTTCGCCGACTACCTCAGCAAGCTGGAGGGCAACCTCGGGGTCAACGCCGGATTCCTGGTCGGGCACTGTGCGCTGCGGCGGTGGGTGATGGGTGAGGATCGGTCGTCGGAGGTGGCCAACGACCAGGAGCTGGAAGCGATGTCGGCGCTGTTGGCCGAGTCCCTCGAAGCCGGGGGGCTCGGGTTCTCGTCGTCCCAATCGCGCACCCACTCCGACGGCGAAGGAAACCCGATCTCGTCCCGTTACGCCGATCGGCGGGAGATGCTGGCCTTCTCCGCGGTGGTCGCCGACCATCCGGGCACCACCCTCGAGTACATCACCAGCGGCTGTCTCGACATGTTCTCGGATGAGGAGATGGACCTGATGGTGGACATGACCACCACCGCCCGGCGCCCGCTCAACTGGAACCTGTTGAGCATCGACTCCCGCGCCCCGGAGAAACTCGCCCGCCAGCTGGAGGTGTCGGCCAAGGCGGCAGCGGCCGGCGGGAAGGTGGTAGCCCTCACCATGCCCACGCTGGTCCCCATGAACATGAGCTTCCGCACCCACTGTGCCCTCTTCCTGATCCCCGGCTGGGGTGACGTCATGGGGCTGCCGGCCGAGGAGCGCAAGGCCAAGCTGGCCGACCCGGAGGTGCGGGCCCAGCTCGACGAGGTGGCCCATTCCAAGGAGGCCGGGGTGTTCCGGCGGCTCTCCCACTGGGCCAACTACATCATCGGCGACACCTACGCCCCGGCCAACGAGGGACTGAGTTGGCGAGACGTGGGCTCGATCGCCGAGGAGCAGGGGAAGGAGCCGTTCGACACCCTTCTCGACATCGTCATCGCCGACGACCTCCGGACGGTGCTGTGGCCGAAGGCATCCGACGGCGACGACGCGTCCTGGCGGGCCCGGGTGGAGGCGTGGGACGACCCCGGGGTCATGATCGGCGGTTCGGATGCCGGCGCCCACCTCGACCGGATGTGCGGTTCGAACTACCCCACGGCATTTTTGGGCGACTGCCTCCGGAAGCGGAAGCTGGTGCCGGTGGAGCGGGCCGTCCAGATGATGACCGAGGCGCCGGCCCAGCTGTTCGGAATCGAGGACCGGGGCCGGGTGGCGGTCGGGCAGCAGGCCGACCTGTTCATCTTCGACCCCGAGACCGTCGGCTCCGAGCTGGCCACCCTGGTCAATGACCTGCCGGGGGGAAGCCCCCGGTTGATCGCCGACGCCATCGGTGTGGTCCGGGTGCTGGTCAACGGGGTCGAGACCATCGTCGACGGCAAGCCCACCGGCAACCTGCCCGGGACCCTGCTCAAGTCCGGGCGCGACACCGTAACGGTGGATCAGTCGCTGGCCAGCGTCTGAGTTTTCCGGGCGCCTGACCGGACCCGGCCCACGTGGCCGGGCCGGTTGGTGCCGACCTACACTGCTGACACATCGTCAGAAAACGCGAGAGGGGATCCCCACATGGCCGACCAGGTCACCAAAGATGAGACCCGGCTGCTGATCGGGGGCAACTGGATCGACGCCGGCAACGGGACCTACGACATCATCAACCCCGCCACCGAACAGGTGGTCGGACAGGCCCCCAACGCCTCGGTGGACGACGCCAACCAGGCGGCCGCCGCCGCCGCCGCCGCCTTCCCGGCGTGGTCGAACACCCCGGTCGAAGAGCGACTGGCCCTCCTGAAGAAGGCCGCCGCCGCCATCCGGGCCAAGAACGACGAACTGGTCCCCCTGGTCATCGCCGAGACCGGCGCCACCGCCTCGGTGGGGTCTCGCATGCAGGTGCCGATCAGTGCCGACCGGTTCGAGCGGTACTCCCGGGACATCCGCCACGTCCAGGAATCCATGCTCCCACCGGTCGCCACCGCCGCCACTCCCCTGGCCCCCGGCGGCCTCGTCAGCGCCCTCGCCTACCGGCAGCCGGTCGGGGTGGTGGCGGCCATCGCCAGCTACAACTTCCCCCTGACCAACATGGCCGGCAAGATCGCCCCCGCCTTGGCCATGGGCAATACCGTGGTGATCAAGCCTGCCCCCCAGGATCCGCTGGCCGTCGTCGAGTTGGCCCGGGTCCTCGACGAGGTCGGCTTCCCGCCCGGGGTCATCAACCTGGTCAGCGGCCAGGGACCCGACGCGGCGGCCGCCCTCACCACCTCGCCCGACGTCGACATGGTGTCGTTCACCGGCTCCACCGCGGTGGGGCAACGGATCGCCGCCGCCGGCGCTCCCACCATGAAGCGCCTGCTGATGGAGCTGGGCGGCAAGGGGGCCGCGGTGGTCTTCGAGGACGCCGACATCAAAGCGGCGGTCACCGCCATCGGGTCCACCTGGGCCTTCCACTCCGGGCAGATCTGCACCGCCCCGACCCGGGCGGTGATCCACCGGAGCATCTTCGACCAGGTGGTCGAGGGGCTCTCGAAGTTCGCCGGGTACCTGACCGTCGGCGACCCCACCGACGCCAAGACGGTGGTGGGTCCGCTCATCTCCGCCTCCCAGCAGCAACGGGTGCTCGACTACATCGAGACCGGGCGGAAGGAGGGCGACGTGGTGATGGGCGGCAATCGACCCGAGCACCTCCCGACCGGCTACTACGTGGAGCCCACCCTCATCTGCGGTACCAACGACATCACGGTGGCACGGGAGGAGATCTTCGGCCCGGTGGTGGTGGCCATCCCCTTCGACGAGGACGAGGAAGGGATCGCCATCGCCAACGACTCCGAGTTCGGTCTCTACGACTACGTCTTCTCCGGCGATACCTCAAGGGCGTTCCGGGTGGCCAAGCAACTCCGGTGCGGCCATGTCGGCATCAACACCGCCCAGCGGAACATGGACGCTCCATTCGGAGGGTTCAAGATGAGCGGGATCGGGCGGGATGGCGGCGACTACGGGCTGGAGGCCTACTCGGAGATGCAGTCGATCATCTGGGCCAGCTGAGTCACCGGTCGGTCGGCCTCCCCAGTCCCGTGCCCGTCCCGGTTTCGCCATCGATTCCCTCGTCGTTCACCGACCTGGCTCGTCGGGTGTCCAACTGGGGGAGGTGGGGTACCGACGATCAACTCGGCACCCTCAACCTCATCGACCCTGCCGCCCGGCTCCGGGGAGCCGCCGCAGTGAAAGAGGGCAAGGCGTTCCCCCTCGGACTGCCCATGTCGGAGGCGGAGGGGATCCAGGCCGGGTTCATCAAGGGGAGGGTCAATCCCACCCGCACCATGATCTACATCAACAACCCGCTCTCCGAAGATCCGGACTGGATCGCCTCCTCGGAGGACGTGGTGAGCTTTGCCACCCAGTGCGCCACCCACTGGGACGCCCTCGCCCACGTCTCCTACGGAAGCGGCCCGGACGGCGCCAAGCTCTACAACGGGTTCCCGGCGGCGTCGGTGACCGAGGCTGGCACCGCCAAGCTCGGTATCCACCGCATCGGCTCGCTGGTGTCCCGCGGCCTGCTGCTCGACGTGGCCCGGGCCAAGGGATTGGAGATCCTCGACCCCGGGTACCCCATCACCCCCGACGACCTGGACGCCGCCTGCGCCCTCGGCCGCCTGGAGGTGGAGCCCGGTGACGTGGTGCTGGTCCGCACCGGCCAGACCGCCCACCTGGCGCTGCCCGGGCGGCCGGGGCTGGGCGGAGCCGCCCCCCACCGGGACCTGGTCGCCTACACCTGGCCGACCCCCGGCCTCACCCTGGCCACCACCGAGTGGTTCCGCGACCGCGACGTGGCCGCCGTCGCCACCGACACCATGGTCCTCGAGGTCTACCCCTGCGAGGACAAGGACCTCTACCTCCCCGTCCATCTCATCCACCTGGTGGAGATGGGGATGACCCAGGGCCAAAACTGGTTCCTCGACGAGTTGGCCGACGCCTGTGCGGTCGACGGGCGCTACGAGTTCCTCCTCGACGCCACCCCGCTGCCCTTCACCGACGCCCTCGGCTCGCCCGTCAACCCGGTGGCGCTTCGATGAAAGGGACGCGCACCCGCCGTCGGCTCGGGATCGGAGCCCTGGTCCTCGGGGCCGGGGCGGTGGCCGGGTACGCCGCCCAGCGCCGGCTGTCCGGCCGGTGGCGAACCGACCAGGCGGCAATGGAGGCCGCCGGCCTGGTGCTCGACGACCAGTTGGTGCACCACCAGATCCCGGTGAGTGACGGCGGCACCATCCATGCCGTCGAAGCCGGGAGCGGCCCGCCCATCGTCCTCGTCCACGGCGTGACGCTGTCGGTGATCACCTGGGCCAGGCAGCTGGCCGGGCTGGCCGCCGGCCACCGGGTGATCGCCATCGACCAGCGGGGCCACGGCCCGTCCACGGCCGGAACCGACGGGTACACCCTCGACCGGTTGGCGGAGGACGTCGTCGAGGTGCTCTACGAACTCGACGTGGAAGGGGCGGTGCTGGTCGGCCACTCCCTGGGAGGGATGGTGTCGATGACCGCCGCCATCAACTCTCCGGATCGCCTGGCCGACCACGTGGCGGGGCTCGCCCTGGTGGCAACCTCGTCGCACCCACTGGCCAACGTGCCGGTGCCCCCGACGGTGGTCGACCGGCTGGGCGCCTGGAACGAGCGCAGCCTGGTCCGAGCCGGCGAGCGGGGCCGACCGGTCATTCCGGGCGACTCCCGGCTGACCTGGTCGATGCGGCTGGCCTACGGGGCCCGGCCCGACCCCGCCGCCGTCGAGTTGGGGCGCACCATGATGACGGCGATGTCCCCGGCGTCCCTCGGCCCCCTGGTGCGGAGCATCGGCTCGCTCAAGATCCGCGAGCACCTCTCCGCCATCGACCTGCCGACCCTGGTGGTGGTCGGCTCCCGCGACCTGCTCACTCCCCCGAGACACGCCCGAGCCATCGCCGCCGGTATTCCGGAGGCCGAGCTGGTGGAGCTGCCCGGGACCGGACACATGGTGATGCTCGAGCGTCCCGACGAGTTGAACTCGCTGCTCGACAAATTCTCGGCCCACGTCACCACCGACCTGCCGGCCTGAGCACCGGCAGCGGTACTCTCCGGTCATGACCACCGACGAATCCCTGCCCGCCACCCGGCTTGAGCGTGACCCGGATCCGATCACCATCTTCCACAATCCCCAGTGCTCCAAGTCCCGCGGCGCCCTCGAGCTGGTGGATGCCCAGGGAATCACCTACCAGGTGGTCGAGTACCTGAAGGCCCCGCCGGATCGGGCCACCCTCGAGAACATCGCCCGCCTCTATCCCGGTCCGGCGGTCGACCTGGTGAGGACGAGCGATGCTGCCTTCACCGATCTCGACATCGACCCGGCGTCGCTGACCGGCGCCGCCTCGGTGGTCGAGTTGCTCCTCAGCCATCCCGGGCTCATGCAGCGGCCCATCCTGGTCCGGGGCGACATGGTGGTCATCGCCCGGCCGCCCGAGCTGGTCGCCCAACTCCTCGACTGACTCGAGCACCGATGAGCTCGAGCCCGGCTACGCCTTCGATCGCCCCGGGGTGGACTGCGCCGTCGCCTTCTTCACCTGGGCCGATCGGGCTGCCGCCGCCCCACCACCGATCACCGGCCCGGTCCTCGGCCGCGGGCTCTCGGCTCCGGGCACCGACGCGCCCTCGGGAGCCGGTCGACCGGTGACCGCCCAGTGCAGCAACCGGGCCTGGCTGTCGACCAGGGAAGCGGTGCGGATCCCCCAGAACTCGAATCCGTAACGGTGGCCGGACACCTGGGCCAGCATGGCAATCAGGGTGCCGGCGGCGGCCATCGGATCGGCCCCGGTCGGCGATCCCGATCCTCCGCCCGCGGTGGCGATGACCCGGGCCAGGGTGACGGTCACCGCATTGAGGGCACGAACCCGGAGCCCCTGGAACCGGAGGTCGCCCTCCACCGTGGTGAGCTCCACCACCCGGAACACCGCCCGGTTGGTCTCCCAGTAGTCCATGAACCCCTCGACCACCGCCACCGCAGTGCTCCAGCTGGCCCCCTCCGACCAGTCGCCGTCGACCAGGCCGGCCAGCACCCCGACCCCCTCCACCAGCTCCTCGGCCAAAACGGTGATGGCCGCTTCCACGTTCTCGAAGTACTGGTAGAAGGCGGCGGGCGACGTCCCGGCCTGGCGGGCGATGTCGATCACCTTGATCGACCTCCAGGGGGTGGCCACCAGCAGCTCCGCGGTGCATTCCAGCAGGCGCTGCCGGGTGGCCATGCCCCGCCGGCCCGGAACCCGGCCGTCGGTGGTGGCTACCAGCTCCGGTTCGTCGGGAAGGGCCATGACCACCCCATGGTACCGAGGACCGCCAATAGATGACGGACCGTCAGATCCGGGAGGATAAAGGGCGCCAGAGTAGAGTTTGCTGATGGCGATCCGACCGGTGCCCCGCACCCTGACCCGCACCCAGCAGGCGCGACGCCAGCGCGTCATCGACGCGGCGATGTCGCTGGGCCTGGACGGGGGTTACGACGCGGTGCAGATGCGGGACGTGGCCGCCCGGGCCGACGTGGCCATGGGCACCGTCTACCGGTACTTCACCAGCAAGGACCATCTCTTGGCCGCCACCCTGGTCCACTGGGTGGAACAGCTGGACACCCGGTTGGCCCAGCTTCCTGCCCAGGGCGATTCCGTCGCCATCCGGGTCATCGACGTACTCGACCGGGCCTTGAGGGCCATGGGCCGCCAGCCCCAACTGGTGGGGGCGGTCTTCACCGCCCTCGCCTCCCCCGACCCGGCGGCGGTCGAGTGCCAGCAGCAAGTGTCGGTGCTGATGGAAGGCATCATCACCCGGGCCATCGGCGAACCCCAGCCGCCCGACATCGGCGACCGCGCCCGGATGATCGGCCACGTCTGGTATTCCGCCCTGGTGGGCTGGGTCAACGGGTGGTCCAACATGGGACGGGTCCATGACGAGTTGGTGGTGGCCGTCGAGCTGCTGCTACCGGCCGACATCTACGCCACCGCCTGACCGCCTGATCGGGCACCGCCGGGGTAGCGACCGCATCGACCCAGGTCAGGCCGCCCAGGGACCCACCCCGCCGATCCGCTCCACCTCGATATGGGTGATGTAGCCGGGCGGCGGATCGTCCATGGGTGGGAACTTCACGTCGGGGCCGAGATAGACGCGGGCCAGGCGCTGGAGGAGCTCGGGGGCGCCTCCTTCGGTGATCCGGGCCCGGCCGTGGATGACGACGTACTCGTCGAGGCCGATGCTATTGCGGGTGCCGGCCTCGATCGACAACGCCACGCTCGGTTCCCTCCGGATGTTCCGGATCTTGCGGTGCTCGGGAAGGTGGGCGGCCACCACCTCGTCGCCATCGAGCCCGACCCAGACCAGCGACACCTGCGGTCGGCCGTCGGGATCCAGGGTCACCAGGTGAGCGAGCGCCGGTGACTCGAGCACCGAGCGGACGGATTCGGGAATGGCGACCACCCTCGCACGGTAGCCGCGGGCTGGCGCCGCAGAACGGAGTCGGCTGCAGTGCCGGGCCCGACCGGCGGTGGGGTAGCCTGCCAGGCTCGGCAGTCAACGAGAGGACGGATGGTGGACGAGGCCATCGCCGGAGGGATCCAACCCCAGAGCCAGGCCGACGCGCCGCTGGCGCGCCCGGGCACCGGGACCGCGTCGCCGCCGAGACCGGCGGTGGTCGTCGACTCGTTGGTGAAGACGTTCAAGGGCGGGGTGCGGGCCCTCGACGGGGTGAGCTTCGAGATCCCCACCGGGACCGTCCTCGGACTGCTGGGGCCCAACGGGGCGGGCAAGACCACCGCGGTCCACGTCCTCACCACCCTGCTCCGGCCGGATTCGGGCAGCGCCCACGTCGCCGGCATCGACGTGTTGGCCAACCCGGAAGAGGCCCGGAAGCACATGGGACTGGCCGGCCAGTTCGCGGCGGTGGACGAGGGGCTCACCGGGATGGAGAACCTGGTGTTGGTGGGCCGGCTGAACCACCTGCCCCGATCCGAACGGCGGTCCCGGGCTCTCGAGCTCCTCGAGCAGTTCGACCTGGCCGACGCCGGCGGCCGGTTGCTCAAGACCTACTCGGGCGGCATGCGCCGCCGACTCGACCTGGCCGCCGCCCTGGTGGCCCAGCCCCCCGTGCTGTTCCTCGACGAACCCACCACCGGCCTCGATCCCCGCAGCCGGATCGACCTGTGGGCGGTGATCGCCGGCCTGGTGGCGGACGGCACCACCTTGTTGCTGACCACCCAGTACCTCGAGGAGGCGGACCGGCTGGCCAACACCATCTGCGTCATCGACCACGGCCGGGTCATCGCCGAGGGGACCGCCGCCGAGCTCAAGAGCCGGCTGGGCGGTACCACGGTGGAGGTGGTCCTGCCCGACAGCGACACCGCCGCCCGCGCCCTGGCGGCGCTGGCCGGAGTCGGCGACGGGGATCCGGTCGTCGACGGGCTCACCGTACGGCTGGCCACCACCACCGGGCTGGCCACCACCTCCGAACTGGTGCGACGTCTGGAAGGGGCGGGCCTCGACGTGAGCTCCCTCCAGCTCCGCCAGCCGAGCCTCGACGACGTGTTCCTGTCACTCACCGGCCAGGATCCTCACGCCGACGAGGACGAGGATGACAACGTTCCGGCCGGGCGCCGGGGAATCAAGACCGGCAGGGGGTCGCGATGAGCGGGGTCGCCATCCAGCGGGGATCCCGGGCGGAGCGGGGGATCGCCGACACCTTTGCCATGGCCGGGCGCAACATCCACCGGCTGCTGCGGGCACCCGACCAGGTGGTGTTCACGCTGGTATCGCCCATCTTGTTCACCTTGTTGTTCCGGTACGTCTTCGGGGGCGCCATCCGGGGTCTCGGCACCATCAACTACGTGAACTATCTGATCCCGGGGATCGCGGTGCAGACCGCCATCTTCACCTCGAGCAACAGCGGTTTCGCCCTGGCCGACGACCGCGGCAACGGATTTCTGGACCGGCTCCGCTCCCTGCCGATGGCCCGCAGCGCGGTGCTGATCGGCCGGGTGCTCACCGACACCGTCAGCAACGCCACCGGCCTGGTCATCATCGTCATCGTCGGCCTGGCGGTCGGCTTCCGCCCGCACAGCCTCCCCGGCCTGGTCCTGGGCTTTCTGGTGCTGCTGGCGTTCGTGCTCGCCACCTCGTTCCTGTTCGCCCTGGTCGGGCTGTACGCCAGCAGCTCCCAGGCGGTCAACGCCGCCACCTTCCCGGTGATCTTTCCGCTGACCTTCGCCTCCAGCGCCTTCGTACCCACCTCCACCATGCCGAGCTGGTTGCGGGCCTTCGCCAACCACCAACCGGTCACCACCGTCATCAACGCGGTGCGGGACCTCACCCTCGGCAATGTCTCGGTGGCCCAGCGACACCAGCTGTTCGCCGGGCAGTCCACCACCGCGCTGGTGGTGCAGTCGCTGCTGTGGACGGCCGGTATCGGGCTGGTCTTCGGCTTCCTCGCCTTGCGCCGCTACAACTCCACCAACCTCTAGCTTCCGAGGCTTCCGGCGCCGGGCGAACCGGCCTTCCCGGCCACGGTAGGGTCGCGGAATGCCTTCGGCCATCGAAGTCCAGAGCCTGACCAAGCACTTCGGCAACGTCCACGCGGTCGAGGACCTCAGCTTCTCGGTCGAGACCGGTCGGGTCACCGGGTTCCTGGGTCCCAACGGGTCGGGGAAGACCACCACGCTGCGGATGCTCCTCGGGCTGGTGAAGATCACCAGCGGTACCGCCACCTTCGGCGGCCGGCGTTACCAGGAGTTGGACAAGCCCGACCACCACGTCGGGGCGGTGCTCGAGGCCACCAGCTTCCATCCCTCCCGCCGGGCGGAGGACCACCTGAAGATGGTGGCCATCGCCTCCGGCATCCCCCTCTCCCGGGTCGACGCCACCCTCGAGCTGGTCGGGCTGGCCGACGTCGCCCGCCGGCGGGTGGGCAAGTTCTCCCTCGGCATGCGCCAACGGCTGCAGCTGGCCACCGCCCTGCTGGGCGATCCCGAGATCCTCATCCTCGATGAGCCGGCCAATGGCCTCGACCCGCAGGGCATCCAGTGGCTCCGCACCTTCATCCGCTACCAGGCCTCCATCGGTCGGTCCGTCCTGGTCTCCTCCCACCTCCTCTCGGAGATGGAGGAGACGGTCGACGACGTGGTCATCGTGTCGGAGGGGCGCCTGGTGCTCCAGACCACGCTGGCCGACCTGGCCGGTCGGGCCGGCACCTCCAGTGGGATGCGGGTGCGGTCCCCCGAGATCGGCCGGCTGATCGCCATTCTGGAGACCATCCCGGTCGGGTACCGCACACTCAGCCCCGACACCATCGCCATCGACGGTGCCTCACCGGAATGGCTCGGCCCGGTGTTGGCGCAGAACCAGATCGTCGTCTTCGAGCTGGTCCACGAGCGAGGGAGCCTCGAAGACGTGTTCCTCCAACTCACCCAGGGTTTCGCCGCCGGCCTTCCCGGCGCCCCCGCGGGGGGCGGAGCGGAGCCGGGGGCGGCGTCGCCAGGGCTCACCCCGATGCCGGGAGGTGGAGCGTGATCAAGATCATCCGCGCCGAGTGGCTGAAGCTCCGCACCACCGCGGTGCCGTGGGTGCTGGGCGGCATCGCCATGGTCATCAACGGCCTGTTGATACTGGTCATCTTCTTGAACCACGGTTCCAACGGAGGGGGTCCCTTCGGGGGCGGTGGTGGCGACAACGGCCCGACCGTCACCATCGGAGCCAACTATCCCCACACCGTCCAGCAGCTCCGGAACCTGGTGGGATCGGGTTTCGCCGGCTACCTGCTGGCCCTGTTGCTCGGGGTCCTCATCGTCACCACCGAGTTCCGCCACAAGACGGTGACCACCGCCTTCCTCATCACCCCGAATCGCCCATTGATGGTGGGCGGGAAGCTGCTGATGGCCGCCATCGCCGGGGCCGGCCTGGCCATCATCATGTTCATCACCAGCATGGTGGGCGGGGGCCTCACC
>DATARI010000092.1:0-6156 GCA_036264255.1 Acidimicrobiales bacterium
GAAGATGCGGAGTTCGTCGATGAGCAGCGGGTGACCGGTCAGCGCCGGGTCGGTCCCCACCAGCTGCTCGGCCACTTCGCGGGCCTTGACCACCAGATCCCGGTCGGAGATCAGCCGGGCGAGTTTCAGGTCCGAGCGCCCCTTCTGACGGGCCCCGAGGATGGTGCCCTCCCCCCGGAGCTCGAGGTCGACATCGGCCAGTTCGAAACCGTCGGTGGTGCGCTCCAGGGCCGACAACCGGGTGGCGGCCTCGGGGGTGTCGCTCTCGGAGAGCAGGTAGCACCAAGACTGGTCACGCCCCCGGCCTACCCGTCCGCGCAACTGATGGAGTTGGGCGATCCCGAACCGGTCGGCATCCTCGATGACCATCACCGTGGCCTCCGGCACGTCCACCCCGACCTCGATCACCGTGGTAGCCACCAGGACCTCGAGCCGACCGGCTCGGAAGTCGGCCATCACCGACTCCTTGTCCGCCGGTCGCATCTGGCCGTGGAGCACCCCGATCCGGAGACCGGCGAGCTCGGCGCCGGCCAGCCGCTCCGCCTCCTCGGTGACCGAGGTGGCCTGGACCCGCTCCGACCCCTCCACCAGCGGGCAGACGACGAAGGCCCGGTGACCGGATTCGACTTCGTGGCGCACCCGGGCCCAGGCCGCCTCGACGTCGAGCGGGGTGGCGGCCCAGTGGGTATCCACCGCCACCCGGCCGGGGGGCAGCTCGTCGATGACGGTCATGTCGAGATCACCGAACACCACCATCGCCGCGGTCCGGGGGATCGGGGTGGCGGTCATCACCAACAGGTCGGGATCCCGCCCGGTGCCGTCCTCGCCCCGTCCCTTGTCCCGAAGGGCGGCCCGTTGCTCGACCCCGAACCGGTGCTGCTCATCGATGACCACGGCACCGAGCGAGCGGAACCGCACATCGTCGGTCAGCAGCGCGTGGGTCCCGATCAGCAGGTCCACCGTCCCGTCGGCCAGCCCGGCATGGAGGACGGCCCGGTCACCGGCCGACGTCTTGTTGGTGAGGAGGGCGACCCGCAGGGGGCGGTCTCCGGTCAAGGTGGAGGGGTCCGGGACCACCATCCCGTCGAGCAGCTGCCGGACCCCGGAGAAATGCTGCTCGGCCAGGACCTCGGTGGGGGCCATCAGCGCCCCCTGGTGGCCCCCCTCCACCGCCACCAGCAGGGTGGCCACCGCCACCACCGTCTTTCCCGACCCCACGTCGCCCTGCAGCAGGCGGTGCATGGGCAGCGGTCCGGCCAGGTCGTCCCGGATGGTGTCGATGGCCTTCCGCTGGGCGGGGGTGGGGTCGAAGGGCAGCCGGAGGAGGAATTGGTCGACCAGGGTGTCGGCATCCGGATGGGAGACCACGTGGCGGATGCCCCGGGCATCCTCCTGGAGCCGGCGCTGGCGGAGGACCAGGGCGAGCTGGAGCCGGAAGAGCTCATCGAAGGCCAACCGCTGCCGGGCCGGCTCGACATCGGCCATGGCCGCCGGCTGGTGGATGTGATTGAAGGCGGTCGTCCGGTCGAGCAGATGGAACTGCTTCCGCCAGCGCTCGGGCAATGGCTCGGCGAACTCCTTCGCCCGTTTGAGGGCCTCGGCCGCATACCGGCTGATCCGGGCCGAGGTGAGGTCGGCCTTCTCGGTCAGCGGGTAGACGGGGAACACCCGGCCCGATTCGGGGGCCGACTCCCCGTCGTCCTCCTCGCCGCCAGATCGGAGCACTTCAGCGGTCGGGTTGACCATCTGGCGGGTGTCCCGGTAGGAGCTGATGGCCCCGAAGAAGAGGGCCAGAGTCCCGACGGGGAGCTGCTTGGCCCGCCAGGTCTGGTTGAAGAACACCACCTTCACCCCGCCGGACTCGTCGACGACGTCGAACTCCACCCGGGCGGGGCTCCGTCCCCGACCCCGCCCGTAGCGGGCCGGCGGCCGGTTGACCCGCCGGACCTCGGCCAGCACCGAGGCCTTGTCCCCGATGGCGAGGTCGGCCAGCGGAGCCAAGCGGGTGCCGTCGATGTAGCGCCGGGGGTAGTGGGTGAGGAGGTCGAGGACCGAGCTCACCCCGAGCTCACCCAGCTCGCGCTCGGCCGCCGGTCCCACTTTGTCGAGGGTGGAGACCGGGAGGTCGGCCAGCTGGCGCAGCTTGCGTCCGGGTCCTTCGCCGGCGGGCGGCCGCTCCGGCGGCGGTCATTCGATGGAGAAGAGATACGGGTAGAGGGGTTGGCCCCCCTGGTGAACCTCGGTGTCGACCCCGGGGCGGTGTTCGGCCAGCCACTCGGTGATGCGTCGGGTGTCGGCCGCGCTCGAGCCCTCCCCCTCGATGAGGGTCACCAGCTCGTGGTCGTCGGTCACCAGCTTGTCCAGCAGGGCGCGGGCCACCTCGGACACCGAGTTGGACACCGCCTCGATGCCCCGGCGGGAGAGCCCGAGCCAGTCTCCAGTGGACACCGGGCCCACCTCACTGTCCGCGTCGCGGACCGCCTGGGTGATCTCGCCGGCCACCACGTTCCTGGCCGAGGTCTCCATGTCCCGGGCATTGACATCCACATGCGCCTCAGGGTCGTAGGCCAACAGGGCGGCAAAGCCCTCGGCGATGTTGTTGGTGGGGACCACCCGCACGATCTTGTCGGTGAGGGCGTCGACCCGTTCGGCCACCGGTCGGATGTTCTTGTTGTTGTGGAGGATGATCACCTCGTCGGCGCGCTGTTGTTCCACCGCCTGGAGGATCTCGGCGGTCGATGGGTTCATCGACTGACCACCGGCGATGACCTGGTGGACGCCGAGAGATCGGAAGATGCGGCCGATCCCCACCCCGGTGGAAACGGCCACCACCCCGGTGGTCGGCGGCGGCCCGGGAGGAGTCTCCGGTGCCCCGCTCCCGGCGGTGCCGCCCCCTTCCCGTACCCAGCGTTCCTCCTCCACCTGCTCGAGCAGGTCGGTGATCCGGATGTTGCGGGGGCGCCCGGCGTCGAGGGCCGCCTCCACCGCCGCCCCGATGTTGTCGGTGTGGATGTGGCAGTTCCACAGACCGTCGCCCCCCACCACCACGATGGAGTCACCAATGCCGGCCCAGACCTCCTTGAAGGAGGGAATGGTGTCGTCCGGCGCCTCCAGGAGATACATGACCTCGTAGCGCAGCCCGGAGATGTCGCCGTCCCCGCCGTCGTGGGAGGCGGCGACGGCTTCCTCCATCCGGGAGGGCTCGCCGGTCCCCCCCAGCGGCTCGTCGGGGAGCGGTGGTGGTTCGGGCAGGGGTCGGCCGTCCACCACGGTGAGGATGGCGTCGAGCAACAGCAGGTAGCCGGCCCCCCCAGCGTCGACCACCCCGGCCTGGGCGAGGATCGGGAGCAGCTCCGGGGTCCGAGCCAGCGCCTCGGCGGCCGCCGTCCGGGAGGCACCGACCACGTCGATGAGCGCCTTGCCGGCATCGGCGGCGGCCCGGGCTCCTTCCGCGGCGGCCCGGGCGACGGTGAGGATGGTCCCCTCCACCGGTCGCATGACCGCCGAGCGGGCCAGCTCGTCGGCCACGGTCAGTGCCCGGGCCAGATCCTTCGGGCCTGGAACCAGCCCCGACTCGTTGAGGCCGTCGACGATGCCCCGGAGGAGCTGGCTCAAGATGACCCCGGAGTTCCCCCGGGCACCCATCAAGGAGCCGTGGGAGATGGCCTTGCTGGTCAGGGCCATGTCCGGATCCTTGAGCTTCTCGAGCTCGGCGACCACCGATTCGACGGTGAGGGCCATATTCGTCCCGGTGTCCCCGTCGGGCACCGGATAGACGTTGAGTCGGTTGATGACATCCTGGTGGGAACGGAGGGCGTCGCGGTAGGCCTCGATGACCCGGCCGAGTGCCGGTGCTTCCAGCGTGTCGATGACCCCCATGGGCAGGATGCTAACCTTTACGGCGTTCCCAAAGGTTCTTGAGAGGAAGTCGACGCGTCATGGCAGCGGTGTGTGAGGTCTGCGGCAAGAAGCCGTCGTTCGGTATGAACATCAGTCACTCCCACCGGCGCACCAAGCGTCGCTGGGATCCCAACATCCAACGGGTCCGGGCAGTGGTGGACGGGACGCCCAAACGGCTCAACGTCTGCACCTCCTGCATCCGGTCGGGCAAGGTCACCAAGCGCCCGATCCGCAACATCCCGGCCTAACCCGCCAGGGGACGAGCCGTCCCTCCCCCGGCCGTCGAGGTCCGGGATCCGATCGCAGTTCGGGGATAGCCTCATCCTTCGTGGCCGTCCGTCGCCGCATCGCTCACTTCAACAAGCGGATCGTCAACCCGATCCAGCGCCGGTGGGCGGACCGGCTCCCCCCTTGGGCGGTCGTCGTGCATCAGGGCCGCAACTCCGGTCGCCGCTACGAAACGCCGGTCCTCGCCCATCTCCATGACGGTCAGGTCGTCATCGCCCTCTTCTACGGAGCCGATGCCGATTGGGTACGCAACGTGATGGCCGCCGGCGGTGGTGAGCTCATTCGCAGACGACGGACCCGGGCGTTGACCGACCCCCGTATCGAGGGGTTCCGGATGGTGGCCGACATCGCGGCGGGATGACTCCGGCGCTCCCCGTCGGTGCAGCTGACTTCCCTCCCAAGCGCAAGCTGCTGAGCTAGCCCTCAGAGGGCGGCTCCGCCCGCTGGTGGTCGCCGGTGGCCAGCGGTCGACCGGAGGCGGTCCACCAGCTCCATGCCCCCAACGGGCCTCCGCCCGGACCTCGAGCTCGACCGGCTCCACTCGTTCCCCGAAGCGGCTTTAAGGATTCTCCAAGGCAAATCACCGGAGTTTCCAAGCTGGGCAGCATCAAATCGGGCCTGCTCCGCCTCTCGGCTGGCACCCCCACCGGGGCGGAGCGCCAGTGTCCCAAGGCGATACAAGGAGGCCCCGTGTGGAGTGGCAAAGGATTGTTGACCAGACGACGTAGCCTCACGGCGGCCGTGGCGCTCGTCGTCGTGGCCGGCGGGACCGGGATCTGGTTCGCCACACGATCCTCTGCCGCTGGACCCTCCATCACCACCACCAACAAGACCGAGTCGGTCACCACCGGGACCATCACCCAGACGGTGTCTTCGACCGGAACCGTCGAGCCCGCCAATCAGGCCAACCTCTCCTTTGCCGTCTCCGGAACCGTGACGGGCGTCAACGTCACCGCCGGCCAAACCGTGACCGTGGGCCAGGCCCTGGCCACCGTCGACCCCACCACCCTGGCGGCATCACTGGCCCTCGCCCAGGCCACCGTTTCCTCCGACGAGGCAAAGCTGGCAACTGATCAGGCCGCGGCCGCATCCGCCTCCCAAGTCGCATCCGACCAGGCCAATGTGGTCTCCTCCCAAGCACAGCTGACGTCCGCCCAGGCCTCCTTGGCCGATGCCACCTTGACCTCGACCATCGCCGGCACGGTGGCCTCGGTCAATCTGTCGGTCGGACAGCAGGTGTCCGGAGCCGGTACCTCGCCGAGCAGTTCATCGAGTACCGGGTCAGGCGCGGGCGCCGGTACCGGGTCCAGCACGAAGGGCGCCACCTCCTCAGCCGCGCCTTCCTCGAGTTCGTCGACGGCCACCACGGCCCAATTCGTCATCATCAGCACGGGGTCCTACATCGTCAACGCCACAGTGGACGACACCCAGGTGAGCCAAGTCGTCATCGGCGACCAAGCGGTGATCACCCCGAGCGGGTCCACCACCGCCGTTTATGGGACGGTCGCCTCCATAGGCCTGTTGGCCACGTCGAGCTCGAACGTCGCCTCGTTCCCGGTGGTCATCAACGTCACCGGGAGCCCGAGCGGGCTGTTCGGGGGGGCCACCGCCAGCGTGGTGATCACCGTCAAGAATCTGCAGAACGTGGTGGTGGTCCCGACCGCCGCCATCCACTACTCGGGCAATGCCACCACGGTGAACCTGGTCACCAACGGGTCAACCAACCCCCACCCGGTGACCATCGGCTCCGCCTCCGGCGGCAACACTCAGATCGTCAGTGGTCTCGCCGTCGGCGACAAGGTCGTGGTCCCGATCGTAACCATCAAGGGATTCAACGGAGCCCCTGGCGGGACACGGATCGGCGGTGGCGGGTTCGGTGGAGGCGGCGGTGGCGGGTTCGGCGGAGGCGGCGGTGGTGGCGGCGGTGGCGGGTTCGGCGGAAGCGGCGGTGGCGGGTTCACCGGTGGA
>DATARI010000114.1:0-1941 GCA_036264255.1 Acidimicrobiales bacterium
GACTTCGACGGCGCCCATCCGGTGCTCGGCGCCTGGGTGGTCGACGGTGAGCCGGCCGGCCTCGGGGTCCGCGAGTCGGACTCTCTCATCACCAACAATCTGTCCCGGTTCGTCCCACACCTGATCGATGGCTGACCGCCAGGAGGCACCCCAAAAATGACCAGCGCTGACTGGACCTCGATCACCCACGGCCTCGGGAGGACGTTCGCCTTCCTAGCGGTGGCGGTGGTGCTGCTGGCGGTCGGGTTCTACATCCTGGACCGGTTCTCGCCCGCCGAGAAGATGGTCGACCTGATCATGAGGGACCACAACCGCAACGCGGCCCGGGTCTCCTCGGCGGCCATCCTCGCCCAGGCCATCGTGATCGGCACCGCCGTCATCACGACCAACAGCGATTTCGTGGTCGGGTTGGTCTCGACGGCCATCTTCGGGGCGGTCGGGGTGCTCCTGCAGACCGCCGTCTACTTTCTCTTCGACCTGCTGACGCCGGGCAACGTGGGCGACGTGGTCGACGACCCCAACGACCACCCCGGCTCCTGGGTGCTGGCCGCCAGCCTCCTCGCCAGCGGCATCATCGTGGCCGCCTGCATCAGCTGAGGCAGAGGGGGGAAAAGGGGGCGGTCGGGCCTCGGCCGTCACCCAGGGATCAGCGGTCCTGGAGCTCCTCGATGGACGCCGCTTTCCACACGTCCCGAAATCCCCTTCCATCGGTGCGCAACTGGCCGCAGTAACTGCAGCGGGTCGACCCGGTTCCCGGGCCCCCGCAGTTGGGGCACGGTGCCCCGGGAGGCACCGACTTCGGGGTGAGGTCGCTCTCCTCCTTGCCGAATGTCCATTCCTCCAGCCAGGTCCGCTCACTGCTGTCGCCGACCTTCTTGTGGAACCGGTTCACCTTGTAATCGGTGCTGCGGGCCGTGAACCGCACCAGGATGCAGTCCCAGCCGTCCTCCAACCAGGCACCGGTGACCCGGGCATCCTCAACCGCCAGGTGCTCCACCACCGGGCGAAGGTCCTGGTTGCGCATGGCCTCGATTCCCTCGCGGTGGGCGTCCCACAGCTCGTCGAGCATCCACGGCCGGCTGGCGTCGGCGTCCAGCTTCGACCAGTTGGCGGTGACATCCTCGAACACGCCCTGGCAGTCCCGGAGGAACGACCCCAACTCCCACCCCGGGTCCCGGGCCCGCATGGAATCGAGGTACTCCTCGATCTCGGCCCCCGACTGGTACTCGGTCGGCGCGGCCCCTCGGTCAGCGGTTACCCCATCGTCGGACACGTCCCGCAGCGTAGAACCGAACCGGGGCCTACGCCCGGAACACCTCGACGCCCCCCGACCACGTGCCCAGCACCGCGATCTTCGCCCAACCGGAGGGGGGCAGCGCCTGGGGATCGGCGCTCAGGAGGCACAGGTCGGCCCGCTGGCCCACCGCCAGGCGCCCCGTCAGAGTTTCCTCGAACGCCTGGTACGCCACCCCTTCGGTATAGGCGGAGAAGGCCCGGGAAATCGATATCCGCTGCTCCGGCAACCACCCGCCGGGTGGCTGGCGTTGCGGGGTCTGGGGGTGACCGCCACCGCCAGGCCATCGAGCGGTCGCATCGACGAGACCGGCCAGTCGCTGCCGAAGCTCATGGCTGCCCCGACCCGGTCCAGGGCCCCGATCGGGTACTGCCAGGTGCTGCGTTCGGGGCCCAGGCGGGGTTCGGTCAACTTGGTCATGACCCGGTCGCGCTGGGCCCACAGCGGTTGAAAGCATGCGATCACCCCCAACCGGCGAAACCGCACCACGTCGTCGGGGTGGACCAGCTGGGCGTGGGCGATGACGGCCCGGCGGTCACGGGGCCCGTTGGCGCGCTCCGCCCCGGCGATGGCATCGAGGGCCGAGCGGACCGCGGCATCTCCGATGGCGTGGATGTGGATCCCGAACCGCTCGGCGTCGAAGGCCG
>DATARI010000148.1:0-16708 GCA_036264255.1 Acidimicrobiales bacterium
GTACCGGGCCTGGATCCGGGCGTTGTTCACCGACCTGGCCCGGGAGGCGAAGGCGAAGAACCCGAAGCGGCTCGGTCGACAACTCGCTCTCCTTTACGATGGCGCCGCCGTCGCGGCTCGACTCGATGTGGACCGGGCCGGTGCCGCCGACGCCGCACGGTCGGCCGCCACCGCGCTGGTGGACGCCGCCACGCTCCACGCCACGAAGGCGACCCAGAGCTGAGGACCTGACCGGCGACAACCCGAGCACGATTTGAGTGCCAAGCAGTAGCGTCGCCGACCATGGACGAACCCAACGCTGCTAGCGCCCGCGGAGTCACCGCACACGCCAAACGTGAACCGGACCGGCCGGCGATGGTGATGGGCGAGACGACTTACACCTACGGGCAACTCCATGACCGGGCCCAACGACTGGCGACGGTGCTGGCCGACCTTGGGGCCGGTCCTGGTCGGCCGGTGGCGACGGTGCTCCCCAACGGGATCGAGCCGTTCGAAGTCGCCACCGCTGCGGCGATGTTGGGGGCGCCCTACCTCCCGATCAACTGGCATCTCAAGGCGGGGGAGCTCGCCTACATCTTCGCCGACGCCGGGGTGGCGGTGGTGGTCGGGCACACCCGATTCGAAGCCGACCTGACGGCGGCGTTGGCCAGCCCGGGACTCTCCTGCAGATCGTTGGTGGTGGGCGGCGACTACGAACCGGCCGTCGACGCGGCGGACCCGTTCCCCGAGGGTGACAGCGGTCCCGGTCCGGAGCTGATGTTCTACACATCGGGAACCACCTCCCGGCCCAAAGGAGTCATTCTCGGCAACCTGGCCAATGACGCCGGTCGCCATCGGGGCATGCAGGGCCAGGTCGACCTCTGGAGCTGGACGCCCGACGACATCTACGTCATGAGCGGGCCTGCCTATCACGCCGCCCACGCCGGCTGGGCCCTCACCGCCCTCTACATCGGGGCCACCACCGTCATCACCGACCGGTTCGAGGCCCGGGACTTCCTCGGGGAGATCAGCCGGAACCGCGGCACCCGGTCGTTCATGGTGCCGGCCCACTTCATCCGGATCCTCGAGCTCTCGGAAGCGGAGCGGAGCGAGCTGGACCTCTCCAGCCTGTCGCTCATCGTCCACGCCGCCGCCCCCTGCCCGATCGTGGTCAAGAAGAAGATGATGGAAGCGTTTCCCCACACCGAGATCCACGAGCTGTACGGGGCCAGCGAGGGTGGGGCGACCCGGATCTCCCCACAGGAGTGGCGCGACCATCCCGGCAGCGTCGGCCTCCCGTGGCCGGGAGTCGAGATCCGGATCCTCGACGAGGAGGGCAAGCCGGTGGACACCGGCGATCCCGGGCTTGTCTACATCAAGCCTCCGGGAGGCATCCGGTTCACCTATCGCAACGACGAGGAGGCGACCTCCCGGGCCTGGCGCGACGATGCCTTCACGGTGGGGGACATCGGCCACCTCGACCCGGAGGGGTTTCTCTACATCACCGACCGGGTGTCCGACATGGTGTTGTGGGGCGGGGTCAATATCGCCCCCCGGGAGATCGAGGAAGTCCTCTACCAGCACCCGGCGGTGGTGGACTGCGCCGTCTTCGGCATCCCCGACGAGCGGGACGGCGAGCGGCTGAAAGCGATGGTCCAGCTACGCCATCCGGTGGAGACCGAGGAGCTGGCCCAGTTCGTCCGGGACCGGCTGGCGGGCTACAAGGTGCCCCATGTCTGGGAGACCGTCGAGGAACTGCCGCGGGATCAGAACGGCAAGGTCCTGAAGCGGCTGCTGCGCCAGGCTCACCTTTCCGCCGGCTGAGACGCTCCGCCGCCCGGCCGAACCTCCTGCCCGGCCGAACCTCCTGCCCGGCCGAAACTCCTGTCCGGCCGAACCTCCTGCCCGGCCGAGGGCCCGACCCGCCGTTCCCTCCCCCGTACCCGGGGTGGACCGTCCCATACTGGTAGAACGGGTTACATACGGTTAGTATGTTCCGATCTACCAGGGACTGGGTCGCCTGGGGCCGACAGGAGGACGACGATGAGCGTGTCACTGGACGAGACGGTGGGGGACCAGGCGGTGGCCTTCGACCCCTTCGAGCTGCAGGACACCGTCACCGGGAACATCCGTGACCCCTATCCGACGATGGCCAAGCTGCGGCGGGAGGCCGCTGTCCATGTGGGGCCGATCGACTTCGTCGGCGACACCCCCACCCCTTCCCTGATCGTCAACCAGCCGCTGCCGGTGTCGGTCTTCGGCCACGACGAGGTGGTTACTGTCCTCCGCGATGACAAGACCTACTCCTCCACCGTCTACGAGGGGATCATGGGCATGGTGATGGGCCGGACCATCCTCCAGATGGACGCCCCCCACCACAAGGTCCAGCGGGCCCTGGTCTCGCCCGCCTTCCGGTCCCGGGTGCTGGAGCGGTGGGAAATGGAGCTGGTCCGCTCGGTGGTCGACGACCTCATCGACGAGTTCGCCGGCCGGGGCCACGCCGACCTGGTCCGGGAATTGAATTTCGGCTTCCCGGTCCGGGTCATCGCCCGCATCCTCGGTCTGCCGATGACCGACTACCCCCAGTTCCAGAAGTGGACGGTCGAGCTGATCAGCGTGGCCGCCAACTGGGACCGGGCGATGGAGGCCTCCGCCCAACTCGGGGTCTACCTGACCGAGGTGATCCACCAACGGCGGGCCCAGCCGGCCGACGACCTCATCAGCGATCTCTGCGTGGCCGAGGTCGAGGGAGAACGCCTCTGCGACGAGGACATCCTCGCCTTCCTCCGGTTGCTGCTCCCGGCCGGGGTGGAGACCACCTACCGGGCCACCGGAAATCTGCTCTTCGGGCTGTTCCAGCAACCCGAGCAGCTCGACGCCCTCCGGGCCGACCGGTCGCTGTTCGCCCAGGCCTTCGAAGAGGCGCTGCGCTGGGAGCCGCCGGTGACGGTGATCCTCCGCCGCACCCTGAAGGACACCGAGCTCAACGGGGTGGCCATCGCCACCGGCACCGATGTCGGGCTGTTCCTGGGGGCGGCCAACCGGGACGATCGGCGCTACGACGATCCCGACACCTTCAATATGTTCCGCCAGGCCCAACAGCACGTCGGGTTCGGGTTCGGCGTCCACATGTGCCTGGGCATGCACCTGGCCCGGATGGAATCGCGGGTGGCGGTCAACGCCCTCCTCGACCGCTTCGACGACATCCGGTTCGATCTGGGGGCGGACAACGACCCGCACATCCACGGCATGGCGTTCCGGTCCCCGACCTCGCTGCCGGTGGTCTTTTCGCCCCGCTGAGCCCGGGTGGTCGACACCCCCCGGAGTCGCCCCGACCTGTGCAGGCCATGCCTCCAGATGAGAGGATTGCCGCCTTGAAGCTCCAGATCGTGATCGACCGCGACAAGTGCATGGGATCGGGGAACTGTGTGTTCTGGGCCCCCGGGGCGTTCGACCTGGACGACGACGGCACCTCCGAATACCTCGACCCGGCCGACTACGAAGAGGCCAAGCTGTTCCTGGCCCGGGAGGGCTGTCCGACCCAGGCCATCTCGCTCTGGCGGGACGGCGCCGAGGCGATTCCCTCCTGATGCCGACGGTCGGCGCCGGGTCCCACCGAGTTCGATCAGTGCGAAAGGTCCGACCGTGCCGATAGCCATTTCCGAGGAACATCAGGCGCTGAGCCGAACCGTGCGGCGCTGGCTCGACGCCCATTGCCCGCCTTCGGTCCCCCGACTGCTCCTGGAAGCCGAGGACGAGGAGCTCCAACCGGTGTGGAAGGAGTTTGCCTCCCAAGGTTGGCTCGGGATCCACATCCCCGAGCAGTGGGGAGGGCAGGGTTACGGGCTGCTGGAGCTGGCGGTGATCCTCGAGGAGACCGGCTGGTCGTTGCTGCCCGGCCCCCTGCTTCCGACCGCGGTGGTGTCTGCCGTCGTCGCTGAGGCCGGCACCCCGGAACAAGCCGCCGCGCTGTTGCCGGGCCTGATCGACGGGAGCGTCCCCGCCGCCATCCATCTCGGTTCGACCCACCTGCAGATCGTCGGTCGCCATGACGACGGGACCATCGAGGTCTCCGGTGAGCTCCGGCCGGTGCTGGGCGCCTCCACCGCCTCGACGGTGTTGGTTCCGGCCGCCGACGGCCGCGGCGACATGACCTGGTGCCTCATCGATGTCGGCCCCACCGCCGGCAGCCTCCAGTCGTACCCGCTGTCCAGTCTCGATCCGACCCGACGGGTGGGTCGCATCGAGGCCGACACGGTGAGCGTTCGTCCCGACCGGCAATTCCCGGCCCTCACCCGGGCCCGGATGCGGGAGGTGGCCATCTCGATGGCGGCCGCCGAGCACGTCGGTGGGGTGCGGTGGTGCCTGGAGACGGCCTCGGAGTACGCCAAGGTGCGGGTCCAGTTCGGACGGCCGATCGGGCAGTTCCAGGCGGTCAAGCACAAGCTGGCCAACATGTTGGTGGTCGGCGAACAGATCACCGCTCTGTCCTGGGACGCCGCCGAGGCCATCGGTTCGGGGGAGCCGGACGAGGCGGCGCTGGCCGCGGCGGCCACCGGTGCCCTCGTCTTCGACGGCTACGCCGACAGCGCCAAGGAGTGCGTCCAACTGATGGGCGGGATCGGGTTCACCTGGGAGCACGACGCCCACCTCCACCTCCGGCGGGCCATGGCCAACCGCCAGCTGTTCGGGGAGTCGGACACCTTCCAGACCGAGTTGGTGGCCCTGGCCCGTCGAGGGACCCGGCGGGCGCTGGTCACCGATCTGCCCGCCGAGGCGGAGCAGGTGCGCGACGAGCTGGCCCCGATCATCGCCGGGTTGAAAACGCTGGAAGGCGACGAGCTCCGCCGGAGCTTGGTGGAGGCCGGTTTCGTGTCGCCCCACTGGCCCCGCCCCTGGGGCCGGGATGCCAGTGCCATCGAACAACTGGTCATCGAGGAGGAGTTCGCCCTCGCCGGGATCGTCCGGCCCCACATCGCCATCGGGGCCTGGGCGCTGCCGCCGATCATCGCCCACGGCACCGAGGAGCAGAGCCGGCGCTGGGTGCTCCCCACCCTGCTGGGCGAGCTGAAATGGTGCCAGCTGTTCTCGGAGCCGGGAGCCGGCTCCGACCTGGCCAGCCTCACCACCCGGGCCGAAAAGGTCGAGGGGGGCTGGAACCTCACCGGGCAGAAGGTCTGGACGTCGCTGGCCCATGAAGCCGACTGGGGCATCTGCTTGGCCCGGACCGACCCGTCGGTTCCCAAGCACGAGGGGATCACCTACTTCCTGGTCGACATGGCCTCCGACGGGATCGACGTCCGGCCATTACGGGAGCTCACCGGTGACGCGATGTTCAACGAGGTGTTCCTCGACGCCGTCTTCGTCCCCGACGACTGTGTGGTCGGGGGGGTGGGGGAGGGATGGAAGCTCGCCCGGATGACCTTGGCCAACGAGCGGGTGTCGATGTCGTCGGGCTCCGCCTTCGGGATCGGGGTGGAGGCGTTGATCCATCTGGCCGACCGTCAGGACGGCCAACTGTCGCCGGGAACCACCATCCGGCTCGGTGCCCTGCTGGCCGAAGCCCAGTCGATCGCCTTGTTGGGGCAGCGCTCCACCCTCCAGTCGATATCCGGGACCGATCCGGGATCCGGGACCAGCGTGCGCAAGCTCCTCGGCGCCGAGCACGAGCAGCGGGTGCAGGAACTCGGCTTGTCGATGCTGGGACCGGAGGGCGCCACCATGGAGGACCGCGCCGCCCGGTGGGCCCATGGATTCCTGGTCACCCGCTGCCTCACCATCGCCGGCGGCACCAGTGAGATCCAGCGCAATGTCATCGCCGAGCGGATCCTCGGGCTTCCCCGGGATCCCGAACCGGTTTCCTGACGGCGGCTATCCCTCCGCCGGGCTGTCCCCGACGGCCGATGCCTCGACCGAGGCTCGGGTGACTTCGGCCGGGAGCCTCGAGGCGAGAGCGACGATGTAGACGGCGATGCTGAACGCCGCCACCACCGCGATGTCCCACCAGAAGGGGATGAGCTCCCGACCCTTGAACTGGCCGACGTAGGAGATGGCGCCCATCCCGGCCAGCCAGACTAGGACCCACCACCCACTCCGCCAGTCGAGCGGCGGCCGGGTCGAACCGGACCGAGTCGCATAGGAGGATCCGAGGACCACGTAGCCGAGCGCCACCGCGATGAGCAGCCGCCAGTCGGTTGACCAGCCGGCCCAGTAGAAGATCAGGTCGGCCCCGATGAAGGAGAGCGGCCCCCAGAGTTGGGCCGCGCTCAGGCGGAAGGGACGGGGTCGATCCGGGTCCTGGAGTCGCAGCGCCGCGAAGGAGAGCGGTGCGAATGCGTACATGAGTGCGGTGGCCGAGGTGATGAAGCCCACCAGCTCCTGCCAGCCCGGGAACGGCAGGAGGAGCAGCAACCCCACCCCGAAACTGAGCACCAAGCTCACGATGGGCACGCCCCGTGCGTCGATGCGATCGAAGGCATCGGGGACGTAGCGGTTGCGGGCGAGCGCATAGAAGACCCGCGAGCTGGTGGTGGTGTAGACGAGACCGGTACCGACCGGTGACACGAACGAGTCGATGTACAACAGGACGGCCAACCAGGTGAGCCCGAGGGCGGTGGCAATGCTGGCGAAGGGTCCGAAGGCCCCCTTGCCGATCGGGTCGGCCCACCCGTGGATCAAGTTGGCCGGGTTGAGTGAGCCGACGAACACCACTTCCAGCAACAGGTAGAGCACCACCCCGATGACCACCGAGCCGACCACCGCCGGAGCCAGGTGCCGGGCCGGATTGCGGCTCTCCGATCCGAGTTGGATCGCCTGCTCGAAGCCTTGATAGGCGAACACCACGCCGGCCGGGAGGGCCGCCATCACCCCCTTGGCGCCGAAGGGGGCGAAACCGCCTCCGGCGTTGAAGTTCCCCCAGTGGAGGCCGTGGACGAGGAGCACCACCACGGCCAGGACGGGGACGCCGATCTTCCACCACACCGCGTAGGTGTTGGTGGAGCTGAAGAAGCGCACCCCGACGGCGTTGAGCACCAGGAAGGCGGCCAACAGGACGACCGCGACGGCGTAGCCCCCACCGCCCAGGACGGCGACGCTCCCCGACTTGTGGGTGAGCCACGAGAGCCAGCTGATCCCGGTCAGGTACTGGAGGGACGCCTCGACCTCGATCGGCGCCAGCGAGACGGTGCCGAGCCAGGCCAGCCAACCGGCGCTGAAGCCGGCGAGAGAGCCGAAGGCGAAGTGGGGGAATCGGGTGGTCCCGCCGGCCAGCGGGTACGCCGCCCCCAGTTCGGCATAGATGAGCGCCAGCAGGACCACGATGGCGGCGGCGAGCCCCCAGGAGATGATCGCCGCCGGCCCGGCTGACTCGCTGGCCCCGAGGGCGCCGAGCAGCCAGCCCGAACCGATGATCGAGCCCACCGACACGAACAGGAGCCCGATGAATCCGACGTCCCGTCGCATGCCCGGATCCCCCAGCCGGGTCGGTGCGGTCGATCGCTCCGGGGTGCGCGCGGCGGGTCCCATTTGTTCCTTGTACCCAGAAACTCTGGATCCGTCACAGAATTCCGGTGCAGCAGTTGGGTTTTCCCTGACGGGCCCTTACCCGGGCGGCTTCGCCTGGGCCCACCCGGCCTCGGCGGCAATCCGCTGCACGATGGTCCGGGCCGGCTCGGCAGTGACCTGTTGCCAACCTTGCCCGGCCCAGAGGTTTGGCACACTCGGATCGCCGGCGGTCATCGCCGCCGAGCGCAGAGGTCGGGTGAGGTAATGGACTTCCGGATAGGCCTCCGGGGCCTGTTCGGTGTGAGCCTGGGCGAATTCATTGGCCAGGCCTCGGGCGTACCGGCCGGTGAAGGCGCGGGTCACCATGGTGTCGGCGTAGGTCCGGTCGAGGAGGGCTCGGCGGTAGGTGGCGGCGGTTCCTGCCTCGGCGGCGCACAGCAACGCCGTCCCCAGCAGCACCCCGCTCGCCCCGGCCTCCAGCGCGGCGACGGCGTCAGAGCCGGTCATGATCCCACCGGCTCCGAGCAGGGGAACGTCGGTGAGATGTCGGATCTCGGTGAGGAGCGACAGCAACGGGCGTCGGTTTGGGGCCAGATCCAGGAAGGAACCCTGGTGCCCACCGGCTTCGGTCCCCTGTACCGCCAACAGGTCGGCGCCGGAATCGACGGCCAGGCGGGCTTCCGCCTCGGAGGTCACGGTGATGGCGACCCGGGAGCCGGCCCGGCGCAGCCGTTCGATCACCGCCGAGGTCGGGCATCCGAAGGTGAAGCTCACCAGGTCGACCTGCTCCGATTCGACGACGCTCAGTTTCTCCTCGAAGCCGTCGTCGTCCCATCGGGGCTCTCCGAGCGCGACCCCGAGCCGATCGGCTTCGGTCTGGAGGAGTGACGCGTAGCGACGGACGGCGCCCGGGTCGCCCGGCGAGGAGGGAACGAACAGGTTGACCCCGAACGGCGACTCGGTGAGCGCCCGGGTGGCGGCGATGAGATCCCGGAGGCCCTCGGCGGACAGGTAGCCGGCGGCCAGGAATCCGTAGCCACCGGCCGCCGAGACGGCGGCGGCGAGTTCGGGGGTGGACGGTCCACCGGCCATCGGCGCCTGGATGATCGGAAGCTCGGTCGGCCACGTCATGCCGACCATTGTTGCCGCCTAACGTCGGACTGGGAACGCCCCTGTCCGGGCACCACTGGAGAGGGCCGGGCACCACTGGAGAGGAAGGAGCGGCGCGTGGAGTTTCTTACCGACATGGTCACCAACGTCCCGGAAGGGGTCGATGAGGACACCGTCGAGGAGACCAAGGCCCGGGAGGCGAAGAACTCCGCGGAGCTGGCAAGACAGGGTCACCTGCTTCGGTTGTGGAAGCCACCGATCGTCCCGGGGGAGTGGCGGTCCCTCGGCCTCTGGCAGGCCGACGACGAGAAGGAGCTCGACGCGATCATGTCGACCATGCCGCTCCATCCCTGGATGACCGTCGAAGTGACACCCCTCACGCCGCACCCCAGCGACCCGGGCACTCACCCGCCGACCTGAGTGCCGACCCACCGTCGGTCCGAATCCAGGCTGGCTAGATGACGCCGGTGTCCCGCAACCGGGTGAGTTCCTCGGCGGTGACGCCAACCAGGTCGGTCCAGACCTCGTCGTTGTGGGCCCCGAGCCGGGGGGCGCCGGTGGGAGTCGGCTGCGGCCGACCGACGAACCGGGGGAAGGGGGCTTGCTGGCGGATGGTGCCGATCACCGGATCCTCGACGGCGACCAGGTCCTCTCGGGCCACCATGTGCGGGTCGGTGAAGATGTCGGCGGCGGTGTAGGCGATCCCGACCGGGACGTCGTGGGCGATACAGCTCGCCTCCACCTCGGAGGCCGAGAGCCCGGAGGTCCAGGCCTCGACGATCCCGTTGATCTCGTCGCCCCGGGCCGCCCGTCGGGCCAGGGTGGAGAACCGGTCGTCGGCGATCAGGTCGGGGCGGTCCATGGCCTGGCAGAGCCGGCGGAAGTTGGCGTCCGAACCCGCCACGATGCAGACGAAGGCACCGTCGGCGGTCGGGTAGTTGTCGAGGGGGGCCGAGTTGGGAAGTCGGTTTCCTTCCCGGGACCGCACCACGCCGAGTTGGTCGTAGCCGGCCAGCGTCCATTCCAGGACGCGGAGCACCGCCCCGTAGAGGGGGGCGTCGATGACGCTGCCGGTGCCGGTCCCACCGGTTGCACCGGTCCCCGTCGGGTCGAGGGTGGCCGCCCGGCCGATGTCCCGTTGATAGAGGCCGGCCACCGCCGCCATGGCGGCGAACACCCCGGTGAGGTAGTCGGAGATGGTGACCCCGGGGCGCACCGGCGGCCGGTCGCGCTCCCCGGTGAGGTGGAGGAGGCCGCCATAGGCGATGCCCAGCCGGTCGAGCCCGGGGCGGCGGGAGTACGGCCCGTCCTGCCCGAAGATGCTGATCCGCACGAACACCAGCCGGGGATCGAGGGAGTCGGGACCGAGCCCCCACTCCTCCATGGTTCCCGGCCGGAAGTTCTCGCAGACGACGTCGGCGGTGGCGGCCAGCCGACGGAACAGCGCCTGGCCCTCCGGCTTGCGCAGATCGCAGGTGACGCTCCTGCGGCCCCGGCCTTCCACCGCCCAGAACAGCGAGTACCCGGCTTCGCTCTCCTCGGAGTCCACGAACGGACCGATGGTCCGCATGAAGTCGCCGCCCCCCGGCAACTCGACCTTGATGACGTCGGCCCCGAGTTCCCCGAGCAGCCCGGCGCAGAACGGGGCCGAGATGCGGGTCCCGGCGTCGAGGACCCGGATGCCTTCCAGGGGCAACCTCGACACCGGATCAGCGCCCCTGGCGGCCCCGGCGCCCCCGGCCCCGGCAGCGGCCTCGCCGGCCGACCCGCCGTCACCGGGGGAGTCAGTGTTCGCCACTCGGCCCGTCTCCCCGATCGCGGTCGGCGAACACCTCCTTCATGGAAGATCGCGACTTGCGCTCCTCGAGCGCCGTGAGAGCGGTGGCGGTGTTGTGCATCCAGTGGTGGGCCATGAAGTGGTACTTCCAGGAAGCCGACTGACCCATGAGATCGGCGGTCTGGTTGATGGTGTCCTTCACCACCTGGGCGGTAACGGGGGGGACCAGCGCGACTTGGTCGGCCAGCTCCTTTGTCCTCTCGGCCAGATCGGCGGCCGGGACCACCCGGTTGACCAGTCCGAGGCGCCAGGCTTCCTGGGCGTCGATGAAGTCGCCGGTCCAAAGGAACTCCTTGGCCTTGCGGATGCCGAGCTCCCACGGCTCGACCAGTAATTCCACCCCGGCGCCGGTCATCTTGAGGACGGGGTTGGAGAAACGGGCGTTGTCGGCGGCCACGATGAGGTCGCACATGCAGGCCAGCATCAGCCCGGCGGCGATGCAGCTTCCCTGTACCGAGGCGATGGTGGGCTTGCGGAAGTCGTGGATCTTCTTGCAGCGGTCGAAGTACATGATCTTCTCGTGGTGCATCTTCCCTTCGGGCGTCTCCCGCATCAATCGCCACTGGTCGGGCTCGGTGTCGCCCACGATGGCTTTGAGGTCGTGACCCGATGAGAAGTGCTTCCCGGCAGCGGCCAGGACCACCACCCGGACCGAGTCGTCGGCATCGGCCCGGTCAAAGGCGGCATCGAGCTCGTCGATCAGCCGGGTGTCCTGGGCGTTGGCCACTTCCGGCCGGTTCATGGTGATGGTGGCGACTGCGCCGTCCACCTCGTATCGGATCACCTCGTAGTCCACCGCGTCTCCTTCCGGCCGCTTCCAGCGTCAGCGTCACCCTCACCCTCCGACACCATGAGGGCGCTCATCCCCGGGGCAGGCCCAACACCCGTTCTCCGACCAGCGTCCTCTGGATCTCATTGGTACCGGCAAAGATCGACGAGGCCTGATAGTAGAGCCACGATCTCTGCCAGGTCCCATCTCCCGGATTGTCACTGGCCCCGATCCAAAGGGAGGAGGCCGGGCCGAGCACGGCCATCACCGTCTCGTGCAGCCGCTTCGACATCTCGCTCCAGTACAGCTTGAGGGTGCTTCCCTCCGGGCCGGGTGCCTCTCCCCGCTCGAGTCGGGTCAGGGTCCGCCAGTTGTGCAGCTGAAAGGTCTTGACCTCGATGTAGGCCTCCGCCACCCGCTGGCGGATGCCCCAGTCGTCGAAGCCGGCCTCCCGGGTCTGGACCAGCTCGAGGAGCTCCAACAGCAGCTGGCAGTGGATGCCGAGCTGGCGGGGGTTGACCCCCCGCTCGTGGGTGAGGGTGGAGTTGGCCACCGTCCATCCTTCGCCCCGTTGGCCGACCAGGTGGGTATCGGGGACGAAGACGCCGTCGAGGAGGACCTCGTTGAACTCGGCCTCGCCGGTGATCTGCACCAGCGGGCGGACCTCGACCCCGTCGGCGTGCATGTCCACCGCCAGGCACGACATGCCCTGCTGCCGCTTGGGAGCATCCGGCTCGCTGCGGGCGAGGCACAGTCCCCAGTCAGCGAACTGGGCGTAGGAGGTCCACACCTTCCGGCCGGTGACCAGAAACCCGCCATCCACCTTTTCGGCCTTGGTGGCCAGTGACGCCAGGTCGCTGCCGGCATCGGGTTCCGAGAACAGCTGGCACCAGAGCTCGTCGGCGCCGAGGATGGGGGGCAGCCATTGCTGTTGCTGGTCGGGAGTCCCGTGGGCAAACAAGGTGGGGCCGACCAGGTTGATGCCGATCCGGCCGACCAACTCGGGCGCCCGAGCCCGGGCCAGCTCCTCGGTGACCACGAAGTGTTCGGCCGGCCCGAGTCCCCGCCCGCCCATCTCCACCGGCCAGGTGACCCCCACCCATCGGCCGGCCGCCAGTCGGGCCTGCCAGGAGCGACCGAAGGCGACACTTTCGTCGAGGTCGGGGTTGCGGGGCGGCAGCCCGACGCCGTACTCCCACGGCAGATTCTCCACCAGCCACTGGTGCAGCTCCGCTCGCAGTTCTTGCTGCTCGGGCGTGATCCGCAGGTCCATTGGCCGCCAGCTTGGCACATCGGTTGTGGAGCTACGACGTCCATCCCTTTGGATGACAATGGGGGATCCCATCGGTGATCATCCGTCCGGACTGTTGGCGAAGTGCGGCGATCCGAGAAGCGAGAGGGTCACAACCGACGTTGGCCAGGTGCTCTCGGAGCAGGTCAGCGGCACGAGCGGCATCGCCGGCGGCAGCGGCGTTGACCAATTCAATGTGGTGGCGTTCCCAATTCATCTGTCGGCGACCGGCTCCCCGGCTCGTCGTTCCGTTGATGGCGTCGAGATCGGCGATGGCGAGCCCGAAGGATGGATCCACGGTCACCGCCTGGCGCAGTGCCGCCGACGCCAGCTGGCAGGTGACCGCCCGCTGGGCTTGTCGGTACCACGCCGCCCCCTCTCGGTTGGCGGTCACGGCACGGCCGTGGTCCTCGACGGCGGGCCCGAAGGTTGCCAGGTGGGTAGGACGGATCGGTTGCTGACCACGGGTTGGCTCCATGGCTCCCAGGTTGATCTGGTGAACTGTCGGTGCGCTGAGGTGGTGCTGAGATCAGCCGGGGCGGAGCCCGTAGGCGGTGGCCAGCGCGTCGACGTCCGGTTCGTCGAGGGAACCTTCCAGGAACGCCGCCGACCGGCCCGTCGCCGCCCGGCGTTGGAGAACATCGGCAAATCGGACCCGGTTTGCCTTGGAATCAGTGGAAGCCAGGGTGACCGCGGCGAGGACCGTGTCAACCAAAACGGCGACCAATGGATCGGCGGCCGCCGAGGCGTGGTGGCGGGCTTGCCCGGCGAACTGGTCGGCGGCGGTCAGGTCACCGGTGGCCAGGGACCACCAGACCAGGCCGATGAGTGCGGCGGCCGAACCGCCCGGAAAGCCGACGGTCTCGTACTCGGTGATGGCCTCGTCGAGCCAACGACGACAGGAGGAGAGATCTCCGAGTCGGCGGGCTGCCCCGGCTCGACCCACCAGCGCGGGGGCATTGACCGACTGAGGTCGGGCGGCGCTGGCCTCGGCGAAGAGCTGCTCGGCGGCAACATCGTCACCCAGCCGGGCCCGCACGGCACCCAGTCGGATGAGCCACATCGACTCGAAGTGGCTCATTCCCGACGTCCGGGACGCAATGACCAACTCCTCGTAGACGGCGGCGGCGGCGGCGAAGTCACCGTGGGATTCCTGCATGCCGGCCAGCATCCCCAACCCGTAGGGGAACATCCAATGGTCGCCAGTGGCCCGGAGCAATTCGACGCTGGCTCGGGCCATCGACTCCGCCTCCTCGGCTCGGCCGAGGGCCGCCAAGTTACGGGCTCTGAACATGTCGACCGTGGCGACGTCCCAGGCATCGCCGGCACCGACCAAGAGCGGTCGCGCTTCGGCCAGAGCCTCCTGGGAGGCATCGAATTGGCCGAGGCGGGTGAGGATCTCCGACTGCAGGAGCAGGCCGCCGCCCAGCCACGCCGGTGCCTCGGCGCCGCGCAGATCGGAGACGGCTTTTCTGGAGGCCTCGAGCGCCGCCACCGGACCGTCGACGAAGAATCCGAAGTAGGCCTGATACCCGGCCGCATACCCCCGAAGTCCCCTCGAGCTGGTGGTGTCGTCGACGGCGAGGGCGTCCTTCGACCAGCGGTAGCCCTCATGGAAGTCGGCACGGAGGAACCACAGATAGGCAACGCTGCCGACCAATGCGAGGGCAGACGGGGCGTCACCCCGCCCGATGAACCAGTCGAGGGCGAAGCGGAAGTTGTCCAGCTCTGCTTCCAACCTGGCCCGCCATTCGATTCCCGAGTGGCTCCGGAGTCCGGGCCGCCCCTCCTCCGCCAAGCCGAGATGCCAACGGGCATGCCGTTCCCGGAACTCGTCCGCCTCTCCGGCGTCGGCCAGACGGTCCCGGGCGTATTGCCAGAGAGTTTGCAGTTGGGAGTAACGCGCCGGCGAAGAGCCGATGTCGACGGTCACCAATGACTTGTCAACCAGCCGGCTGAGGATGTCGAGGATCTCGTCCTCGGGTACTTGATCGTCGGCGCAGACCGCCTCGGCGGCCGCTAGGCCGCAGCCGCCGGCGAAGACCGAAAGCCGGGCGAAGAGCCGACGTTCGTCCTCGAACAGGAGGTCGTAGCTCCAGTCCACCACCGCTCGCAATGTCTGTTGGCGCGGCAGGTTGGTACGGGCTCCGCCGGTCAAGAGGCGAAATCGGTCGTGGAGCCGTTCTGCCAGCGTCGCCAGAGGAAACGCACGGAGCCGGGCGGCGGCGAGCTCGACCGCCAAGGGCAGGCCGTCCAACCGGCGACAGATGTCTTCGATGATCTCGTCTGCCGATCCATCGGTGCTGAAGCCGGGCTGCACCGCCAACGCCCGATCCACGAAGAGCTCGACCGCAGCCGGCACGTCCAGGCCGGCCACCGGCACCAGGACTTCGCCCGGAACCCCGAGTGGCTCGCGGCTGGTCGCCAGCAACCGGAGTCCAGGCACCGCTCCAACCAGCGTGTCGGCCAGAGCGGCCGCCTGGTCGATGACGTGCTCACAATTGTCGAGGACGATGAGGAGCGACCGCCCGCTGAGGTGATGAAGGATGATGTCCGCCGTTGATCCCCCGGCGTGCGGGGTTCCAAGCACTGATGCGGCGGCTCCGAGTGCGCCGGCGACGGCGGGTGCCACTGCTTCCGGGTCGGTGACGGAAGCCAGCTCGATTAACCAGGTTCCGTCTGGGTACTCGTCGCCTAGGGAGGCGGCCACCTCCACCGCCAGTCGGGTCTTACCCACCCCGCCGGGGCCCACCAGGGTGACCAGTCGATGGGAGCGAACCGTGTCGCTCACCTGTTCAAGCTCGGCGTGGCGGCCAACGAAGCTGCTCAGCCGCTCCCGCAGGTTGCCGGCCATCGCCCGTGTTCCGGTGGGCCGATCCGGACCGGATGCCGCCAACGCGGGGTCCTGGTCGAGGACCCGGGCCTCGAGTTCGCGCAGGGCCACGCCCGGGTCGATCCCCAACTCGTCGACCAGACGGTCACGGATTTCGGTGTAGGCCCGCAAGGCCTCGGCCTGTCGTCCGTCCCGGTACAACGCCAGGATGAGCAGCTCCCACAGGTGCTCGCGGAGCGGATGTTCCCGGCAGAGTGCCTCCAACTCCCCGATGACCTCGCCATGGCGGTCCAGCGCCAAGCCGGCCGCGGCCCTGGCCTCCACCGCCACCAGGGTCAACTCGTCCAGATGCGCCCGTTCGCCGTCCGCGAAGCCGGCATAGGCGAACTCGGCCAGCGGCTCCCCCCGCCGGAGCTCGAATGCTTCGCCGAGTACGGAAGACGCCAGCCCCACGTCTCCCTCCTTGAGTAGCCGCCGACCCTTGGCCACCAGTTCTTCGAAGCGAACGGCGTCGATGTCGCCAGGCTCTACAGCCAGGGTGTAGCCCGCATCGGTGGTGAGGATGGCTGCCGTCCCCAGTGAGCGTCGCAGCTGACCGATCTGTGCCTGGAGGGCGTTGGCTGGATTCGCCGATTGTCCTTCCTCCCACAGCGCGTCGATGAGACGGTCAGCGCCGACCGGCTTTCCACGCTGCAGAGCCAGGAGTGCCAGCAAGGCTCGCTGCTTGGCGCCGCGGATCGAAACCGTGACGCCGCCCTCCACCACCTCGAATTCGCCGAAAAGCCTGACTTCCACGCTCGCCACCGTACGACGGTGGGTTCGCCGGCGCCGCCCGCCGGCCCCGCTTTGACCTGATTGTCGGCCTCAGCGACACCGCAGTGCCACCTCAGTGCCCAGGTAGAGGGTTCATCAACAGGACATCGACGAAAGGAAAGCACCATGATCGAGGCAAGACAACTCACCAAGCGTTACGGCAAGACGGTGGCGGTCGACGAGATCTCTTTCACCGTCCAGCCCGGACGGGTGACCGGATTTCTCGGCCCCAACGGGGCGGGCAAGTCGACGACCATGCGGATGATCCTCGGCCTGGACACCCCGAGCTCCGGGTCGGTCAGCGTCGACGGGAAGCCCTATCGCCAACTGGCCGACCCGCTCCGATCGGTAGGAGCACTCCTGGACGCTGGAGCGATCGTCGGGGGCCGCACCGCCGCCAATCACCTGACCTGGCTGGCCGACAGCAATGGCATCCCCCGACGCCGGGTGGCGGAGGTGCTCGACGTCGTCGGCCTCAGCGATGTGGCCGGACGGCGAGTGGGCACCTTCTCTCTGGGCATGAACCAGCGCCTCGGCATCGCCGCCGCCCTGATCGGCGACCCCGAGACCGTC
>DATARI010000172.1:0-21651 GCA_036264255.1 Acidimicrobiales bacterium
AATCTGCATTCGGTCGTCGAGGAATGCGCGGTCCTCCTGGCGCCGCGCGCCCAGCAGGCCGGACTGGAACTCACCTGCCTGGTGGAACCGGCCCTGCCGTCCGAGCTCGAGGGGGACCCCGGCCGCTTGCGTCAAGTCCTGTTGAATCTGCTCAGCAATGCAGTCAAGTTCACCGCGGAGGGAGAGGTGAACGTCACCGCCCGGGCGATCGGCGAAGCGGAGGGAGGCAGGCTGCGGGTCGAGATCGAGATCCGGGACACCGGGATCGGGATGCCGTCAGCCAGCTTGGAGCACTTGTTCGATGCCTTCACCCAAGCGGATTCTTCGACCACCCGCCGCTACGGGGGCACCGGCCTCGGCTTGGCCATCTCCCGTCAACTGGTGGAGTTGATGGGCGGGACGCTGACGGTGGCCAGTCAGCCAGGTGCCGGCAGCTCATTCACGACCGTCATCCCGTTTCTGCTTGGATCCAGCCAAGCGGACACCGCCGAACCGGCACCATTGGATGGAGTACGCATCATGATCATCGACGACAACCTGACGAACCAGCGGGTCCTCCAAGAGGTAGTTGTCGGTTGGGGAGGCACCGCGGTGACGGCGGGCGGGGCCGCCGAGGCAATGGCGCTCTTGCGGGAATCCTGGCAACAGAACGCCCCGATCGATGTGGTCCTCACCGACCTGAACCTGCCCGACATCGATGGCTACGAAGTGGTCCGTCTCGTGCATGGCGACCCGCATTTCTCCGCCACCCCGATCCTGATGCTGGTCAGCTCGACGGGACGCGGGAATGTCGGGGGAAATGAAGCCACCGGGATCGCCGGCTACCTGACCAAGCCCGTCCGATCAGCCCAATTGCGAGTCGCGCTCGAACGTGCGCTCGAGCGCTCCCCTGCCCCCGACGATGACGAAGGCACCGACGCCGCCCCCTTCGAGAAGCTCGAAGCCGTTCACCCCGACCTGCCGGGCGCTGCCTCCCGGGAGGCGGAGACTGATTCGGGTGAGGACGGAACCCCGACCGGGCGCCCTTCACCGGTCGGATCGCTTACGTTGTTGCTCGTGGAAGACAACGTGGTGAACCAAAAGGTGGTTCTGGCCCGCCTCTCCCGCCTGGGCTACTCCGCCGATGTGGCGGTCAACGGGGCCGATGCGCTCGAACACCTGGAGCACCATCGCTATGCCGCCGTCCTGATGGACTGCCAGATGCCGGTCATGGATGGCTACGAAGCCACCTCACGGCTCCGCCGCATCGAGGGGACCCGCCGGCACACCCCGGTCATCGCTCTCACCGCCCTGGCGATGACCGCCGACCGGGCGCGGTGCATCGCCTCGGGGATGGACGACTACCTGGCCAAGCCGGTGCAGCTGGAGGACCTGGTTGCCGCCCTCGACCGATGGGCACCGCTGGATGCCACTCCCCCGGTCGAGGCCGCTGACACGGTCGACGCCCCCGCGGCCGAACTTCCCGCCGCGACCGCCGCGACCGCCGACCCCGCCGGCGCCGTCGAGACCGATGACCAGCCCCCTGACCTCGACCCGGCGATCATCGGGGGTTTGCGCGATCTGGGTGGGATCGCCCTCCTCGAAGAACTCGTCTCGCTGTTCCACGATGAGGTCGGCAAGCACCTTGGCGACCTCGAGCAGGCAATCGAGGACCAGGACCCGGTATCACTCCGGCAGATCGCCCACGCCCTCAGCGGGAGCAGTGCCAACATGGGGGCGAGCCGGGTGGCGGCCGCCGCGTCGGCGATCGAGCAACTGGCGATGGCCGGTGACCTCGAGCCGGTGCCGGCTCTCATCGCCGACCTCGGTATCCGCGCCCGATGCGCTCTGGATGCCCTGGCCGCCGAGACCGGCGGAGGCGTCCCGGTGCCCGCCACCGACCTGTGGCCCGACCCGACCCGTCCGACCCTACCGAGAGGATCGAAATGACAAACTCCCAGGATCCCCCCACCGCCGTCGAGCCGGAGTCGTCGCCGCTCCGAGTGATGCTGGTCGACGATGCCCCTTCCACCCGGCGCCTCCTCCGGGCGGTGCTCGACTGCGTCGCCTCCCTCGAGGTGGTGGCGGAGGCCGGCAGTGGGAGCCGGGCGATCGCATCGGCGGAGAAGCTCAGCCCCGATGTGATCCTCCTCGACCTGTCGCTTCCTGACGCCGACGGCGCCCAGATCCTCCCCGACCTTCTCCGGGTGGCACCGGAGGCGCGGATCGTCATCTTGTCGCAGACCTCGAGGAGTGCCGGGCCCGAACTGGTGGCGGCCGGGGCGACCGGGTTCATCGAGAAGGGCCTGGCCCCATATGCCCTGGTCGACCAGCTCTCCACCGTCCTCGGCGTGCCCTTGACGGTCGTCTCCGATCTGCCCGAGTAAGGACACTGATGCCGCTGTAGGGTGCCCCCGGGAGACACCTAGGAGGTTCGTCCGATGCCCCAATCCCCCATCCCGGACCCCGAGTCCGGGATCATCACCAAGACGGCACCCGGGACCGTCGCCGACACCGTCTCCAGGCTCACCGCGCTGGTTGAGGCCCGGGGCATGCAGGTCTTCACCATCATCGATCACAGCGGTGAAGCGGAGCGGGCCGGGCTCGAACTGCCGGACACCAAGCTCGTCGTCTTCGGGAGCCCGGCCGCCGGTACCCCGATCATGCAGGCCGTCCGGTTGACAGCCCTCGATCTGCCCCTCAAGATCCTGATCTGGGACGAGGACGGTCAAACCAACGTGAGCTATACCAGCCCGGACGCCCTGGCCGGTCGGCACCATCTCGGCGCCGACCTGACAGGTCGCTTGGCCGGCATCGGCCCCCTCACCGACGCGCTGACCGGCTGATCATCCGGCACTGACCGAGCGGGGAGCGAGCCCCGCCCTGGTCACCACCGGAAACCCAAGCGACAGAGCGGGCGGGACCATATATGATCCCGGCGGCCGGCCGGTCATGGCCGCGGGTAGCACTAGGGAGGACGTCATGTCACGGTCTTTCGGGCTTCATGGTCGGCGGTTCGGCCGCTTGGTCGCCGCCGCCGCCTTGGTGGTGGGGAGCGGGACGTTGGTCGCCCTCACCATCGCGTCTCCGGCGGCGGCGGCATCGACACTGAAGGTGTCGACGACCGGGCACGACACCGGCGACTGCACGGAAACCAACTGTCTCACCCTCGGCTACGCCCTGTCCCAGGCCCACGCAGCCAGCACCATCCTCCTAGAGCCGGGAACCTACCCGTCGGCGCACAACCCGCCGGGGACTTCCGACACAGTGGTACCGGCGCTGTCCGGGCTCACCATCGCCTCCGACCCCGCCGCCAGCGGGACGGCATCCAACACCGTCATCGACGCTACCGGGGCGGCCAATGGCCTGGTCATCAATGCCAATCAGGTCACCGTCAACGGGTTGTCGATCCTGAATGCCGACAATGAAGGCATCTGCATCACCCCTTCGACCCCTTCCATTTCCGGTTGCCTGTTCACCCCTCCCGCCACGCCGGCCCCGCCGGTCAGCGTGACCGGCGCCATTATCGAGAACAACATCGTCAACAACAACGACGCCTGTATCAACCACCCCACCGCGGCCGACTGCCCGCAGCCGCCGAACCCGTTCGATGACTACGGCGAGACCATCCACCTCCAGAGCGTGGCCAACTCGACCGTCGCCAACAACGTCGTCGAGAACAACGTCGGGGGCATCCTGTTGACCGACGAGGTGGGGCCGACCGACGGCAACAATCTCAGTGGCAACACCGTGTCGAACAACGCCACCGACTGCGGGATCACGCTGGCCGGCCACAGCACCAACGCGGTCTCGACCAGCGGGCCCACCACCGGCCAGCCCCAGCCGTCCCAGGCGGGGGTCTACAACAACCTGGTGGTGAACAACACCGCCAACGGCAACGGCGCCGCCGGCCTGCTGGCGGCGGCGGGCGGTTCGGGCTCGGCGGTCTACAACAACACCTTCAGCGACAACACCGCCATCGGGAACGGCCTGGCCGGGATGACCATCCACAGCCACGCCCCCCTCCAGGACATCAACGGCAACGTGGTGACCGGCAACAACTTCAGCAACGACGCTCTCCACGGGGGGCCCGGAGGCGGCCCGGGTGATGTCGAGGGGCCGCCGGGGAGCGCCAACCTCACCCAGACGGCCGGGGTCCAGGTCCTGAGCGTGTTCGCCCCGCTGACCGGCACCGTGATCCAGGGCAACATCATCACCAACGTCTTCTACGGCATCTGGCAGTCTGCTCTGGCATCGTCCAGTGCCATCTCCGGCAACAACATCTCGGTCACCGCCGGCGGTACCCCGGTCTTCACGGTGCCAGCCGCCGGCGCCGGGTATTGGATGTCGGCGGGCGACGGCGGGGTGTTCAGCTTCGGGGGCAGCGCTTTCTACGGCGCGGTGCCGGGCTTCATGGGCGCGCCCACCGTGGGCATGGCCCGAACGCCCGACAGCGGCGGCTATTGGCAGGTCGGTAGCAACGGGAACGTGCTGCCCTTCGGCGACGCCACCGTCTACGGCACGCTGCTGGGCAAGGCCCTGAATGCCCCGATCGTCGGTATGGCCGCCACCCAGGACGGGGGCGGCTACTGGCTGGTTGCCTCCGACGGCGGTTTGTTCGGGTTCGGTGACGCCACCTTCATGGGATCGATGGGCGGCCAGCACCTCAACGCCCCCATCGTGGGGATCGCCGCCACTCCGTCGGGGGGCGGGTACTGGATGGTGGCCAGCGACGGGGGCATCTTCTCCTTCGGGGACGCCAAGTTCTTCGGGTCCATGGGCGGCCAGCGCCTCAACAAGCCGATCGTCGGCATCGCCTCGACGGCCGGATCGGTGAACCCGAGCAACGGGTCGATCGTCGGAGACGGCTACTGGCTGGTGGCCTCCGACGGCGGGGTGTTCAACTTCGGCAATGCCGGCTTCATGGGCTCGATGGGCGGCCAGCCTCTCAACAAGCCGATCGTGAGCATCATCCCCGGACCCTACGCATTGAACTTCAGCAACTTCTCGCTACAGGCGACCGGCTACTGGTTGGTGGCTTCCGACGGCGGTGTCTTCAGCTTCGGCAAGGCGAACTTCTTCGGGTCGCTGGGGTCCCTCAATCTGGTGTCTCCGGTGAACGCCGCCGCATCGACGTAAGGCGCTCCGCTCCTGGCTCAAACCGAGCCCTTGGTCAGGCTCGGCCCAACTCGTCGTCCAGGGCCTGAGATTCGATGTCCATCCGGCGTAGGAGGCCGGGCACGATCTTTCGCTCCGCCATACGACCGATGCCCGGCACCGCCACCACCAGCTCGCCGTCGATCCGCCGGAGGGTGCTGTCGCCCTCCTCGGTGAGAACGAAATCAGCAGAACCGTGGAGGCGCTTCGGGTCCTTCTCCGCCTCGAAACGGAGGACGCCGGTGCCCGCCGACTCGTCGACCCGCACCTCCTGGATCCAGGCCAGCCGGCTGGAGCCGAGTAGGCGCTGGGCGATCGGATCGAGGCTGCCGACGAATTCGTAGCGGAGGCGCAGCCCGGACTCGTCCCCCTCGGCTTTCGCTTCGACCACCCGGGGCAGGCTCAGGTCCGGAAGGGCGAGGTGGAGGTAGAAGTCGGCGTTGACCAGGAGAGCAGCCACGGCTGCCGGCGACCCATGGATGCGGTGCTCCGCCCGGAAACGCACACCTACTCCCCGAGGAGCCGGGCTTTGCGGGGGGCTTGGCCCGGTGGCTCCACCGGGACGGTCGACTTCAAACCGCCGGAGCCGGCGACCTTCTTGGCCTTGTACTTGTCGAACATGGTTCGGCCCTTCAATGCCGGAGACGGGACGTCCGAACAGAGTTTGGCACACAACCCGATCCTCACTCTGGGGGAAACCTTTCTTCGACCGCCGTGGCCGGAGTCGACCACAGGCATTACTGGTACGTTGTGCCCGCGACGCAGCATCGCCGTCGCCAACGCGAAACATCGAGGGGAAATGGTGTCAGCACGCAGGTCCTCCCGAGCCACCCGGTTTCTCATCCTGGCTCTCGCCACGATTGCCGTAACCTCCCTGCTCGGATTCGCCCTCGCCGAGGGCACTTCGGTCGGGGCGACCGGCACTACGGTGACCACCAGCAGCATCGCCAACCGGACCGCCGCCGCGAATGATCCCCTCCGCGGTGTCCTCGCCTACCTCCATACCCGGAAGGGCATCGCTCAGGTGGCGCTGTTCGACAAGGTCACCGGCAAGACGTACCTGATCTCGGACGGTACCGCCCTGCAATACACCGCCAGCATCGTCAAGGTCGATGTCCTCGCCTTGTGGCTCTGGCTCTATCAGTCGGTACCCGGGACGATCCCCTCCAACCTGCCGTATTCGATCCAGTACCTGATGCGGAACATGATCACCATGAGTGACAACGTGGCCGCGACCTCCCTCTTCTACTTCAGTGGTGGCTGCAGCGTTCTCACCCAGTTCGACACCTTGCTTCCGACCCACGACACCAACATCGGCTGCCAGACGCCCACCTACTACGGGTGGGGGAACTCCACCACCAGTGCCGCCGATCAGGTGGCGGTGGTGAAGACCCTTGCCTATGACAACGCGGTGCTCGGACCGGCCGCCAGGAGCTACGGGCTCAACTTCATGGAGAGCGTGGTGCCGACCCAACGCTGGGGGGTCACCTGCGGTCCGTGGGGGACCACCTGCAACGGGCCGGATTACGCCAACCCGGTGCCCGGAGTGACGGTGGCGGTCAAGAACGGCTGGAAGTACGTTCCCAGTTGCACCCAGGCGGACGATACGTGCCGCTGGCAGGTCAACAGCATCGGATGGGTGCAGGGAAAGAGCCGAAACTACGTCCTCGCCGTGCTCACCACCGACAACCCGGCCGGAAAGGACTCCTATGGATTCGGCTACGGGATCGCCACCATCCAGAACGTGTCGAAACAGATCTGGGACAACCTGGCTCCACCGGCCCCGTGACATGGGTTAGGAGGGTGCACACGGCGATTGGTGATCACCACAATGCCGATGACTGAGGGATGACCACCGCATTCCGGAGCGTGTCGGAGTTGGCGGATGGTTGCGCACCGATAGTCCGGTGATTACCTTGGGACTGAGGGAGGCGGGACAGAAAGGCGGCCACTATGACCCGGTATTCCAGGCGCCGAGCACCGCGATCATCTGAGTGCGAGTCCCCGCTTCGACTCCGGCGTGTACCCCGCCTTCGAGCTGGAATTGCCAGTTGTACCGCAGCCGGCCTGATCGCGACGGGTCTGATGTTCGTAGCGACTCCCGTGGCGTCTGCCCAGACGGGTGGGGGACCCCCGTTCGAAACGATCGTGACCGCCGCCCCCGCGGTGATCCATATCTCGCCGCTGACCCTGAGCCTCTTCGATCTCAACGCCACCCTCGATTGGGTCGCACCTATCGCCGATGAGCCCATCGTCTTCACCGCCGGAGGAACGACACTCTGCACCGCCAGGACGAATGGCAGCGGGGTGGCATCCTGTGACGTCCTCACCAACCCGACCGACATCGTGGCGGTTTTGGCGGCTGGCGGCTATACCGCCAACTTCGCCGGCGACGGGTCCTTCTCCCCCGGCTTTTCCCCGTCAAGCGGCAGGGCAGGACTCATCCAGTGACATGGCATTCCGAGGTTGCCTCGAGCCGCTGAGGGCGGTCTTTACGAGTGGGCGCTAGAGGACTCGAACCTCCGACCTCAGCCGTGTGAAGGCTGCGCTCTAACCAACTGAGCTAAACGCCCCTGCTGCACCGGGCTCCCAGGGGTCGCTCCGATGCGGTCTGTCATCGTAGCCCGGAGATTTCGGGAGCCAGAGCATCGAACCCCAGAGCCTCTTCGAGCGCCGCCGCGGAGCGCAGCACCACCAGGTCGCCATGCTGAGGCCCGATCAGCTGCAATCCCACCGGAATGCCGGCCGTCGTCACCCCGGCGCACACGGTGGCCGCCGGGGACCGGGTCATGTTGAACGGGTAGGTGAACTTGACCCAGTTGAAGTCGGGGGTGCCGTTGATCAAAGCCGATCCGTCCATCCGGTGGGGCGGGGCGGCCGCCGCGGTGGTCGGCGTCACCAGCAGGCGCACGTCGTGGAACAGGTCGACCAACTGGAGGTTCATCGTGTAGGTCGAGTCCTCCGCCCGGATCATCTCGGTGGTGGTCGTGGAGGCAGCCGCCTCGATGATCCTGGCCAACACCGGATCGATCTGGTCCCATTCGGGGGTTCCCTCCAACTCGGCATGGGTCCGCCGGTTGTAGGCACTGGTCAGGGTCAGCCAATCGGTCACCGGATCCTCGTCGAACACACTCTCGACCTCGACGACATCCGCGCCCAGTGATGCCAATACCCCCACCGCCCGCTCGCAGATGGCCAACACCTCGGCGTCGACGTCGGCGTAGCCGAGCGTCGGTGACCACGCCACCCGTTGCGGGGGTCTGGGGTCGTTCAGCACCGCCAGCCATGACGCCTCCGGTCGGGGCAACGACCGGAGGTCGGTGGCATCCGGGCCCACCACCACGTCGAGGGCGGCGATCACGTCGGCGAGTTGCCGGGCCATCGGCCCCCGGGTCGAAAGGTTGTGCCAGTCAGGTGCATTCCGGCCGCCGGTCGGGACCCGCCCCAGCGACGCCTTCATCCCCGACAGCCCGCAACACGCCGAGGGGATCCGGATGGAACCTCCGCCATCGGAACCGGTGCCGAGGGGGATCATGCCCGAGGCGATCGCCGCCGCGGTTCCCCCCGACGAGCCCCCCGGGGTGTGGTCGAGGTTCCACGGGTTCAAGGTTCGGCCGAATGCCGCATTGACGGTGTCGGCTTTCCATCCGAGTTCCGGGGTATTGGTCTTCCCCACCACCACGCACCCGGCCGCCACCAGTCGTTCCACCATCATCGAGTCGGAGGGGGCCGGCGCCCGGTCGGCCATCGCCGCCGAACCCAGCGTCGTCACGTACCCGGCGGCATCCTCGAGATCCTTGACGCCGAGCGGGAGGCCGGCCAGCGGCCCCGGATCCTTGCCGGCAGCCACATTGTCATCGACCTTGGCGGCCGCCGCCATGGCTCGTTCCCCGTCCACCGCCACGAAGGCATTGATGGTCGGGTTGAGGGCCTCGATCCGGGCCAGCGCCTGGCCCACCAGCTCCCGGGCCGACAATTCCCCCCGCCGCACCTGCCCGGCCAGGCCCACGGCTGATTCGGTACGGAAGTCCATGAGCGACGGTACCGCCGGGATGCCGGTTCGACAATTCAGGTCCCCTCGGAGCAGTGTCTTGGCCATGACCCCGCCTTCCCTGACCACGACGGTGCTCGATCACGTGGCTCACGCGGTACCCGCCTGGCAGGAAGCCTGGCCTCGCTATGCCGGTGAGCTGGGTGCCGAGTGGAGCTCCGGTGGCGAGGCCATCGGCTTCGCTCCGGCGCAACTCCGGTTCGCCAACGGAGCCAGGATCGAGCTCCTGAGGCCCCACGACACCGCCGACAACGACTTTCTCTCCCGCTTCCTGGAGCGCAGCGGTCCCGGCCCCCACCACCTCACCTTCAAGGTTCCCGACATCCGGGCCGCCCTCGACGCCGCTCGCCACGCCGGCTTCGATCCGATCGGCGTGGACTTCAGCGATCCCGAGTGGCAAGAGGCGTTCATCCACCCCAAGCAAGCCACCGGCATCGTCGTCCAGATGGCCGAAGCCGGTTCCGGATGGAGCAGTCCCCCACCCGACGGCTTCCCCACCCAGCGAAGGCCTCGAAGGGACGGGAACGGCACCGTCCGACCCGCATCCCTCCGTCGGGTTACCCATGCGGTGGCCGACCTCGATGCCGGGATCGAGCTGTTCGGCCGGCTGTTGGGCGGCACGGTCGAGGATCGCAACGCCCGTCCCGGGGAGGAATGGATCGACTTCCGTTGGGACTGCCCGCTGGCGGTTCGGTTGGTGGCCCCCACCGGTGGGCCCGAATCCCGGGAACTCTCCGCCTGGCTGGGTGACCGCTCCGGCCGCCTCCACCACCTGCTCTTCGCCGATGAGGAGCCTGACACCTTGATGGACGCCCAGCGGGCCGGGCCGGGGCTGCCCGGGCTGGGTGGAGCGGTGGGAGACCAGAACCCCTGGGTGATCGAACCCGAACACAACCTCGGACTTCGCCTGGTGGCCGCTCAGCTCTGAGCTGCGCCGGTCGGGGGCGCTCGGCGTGAACCGGTATCCTGAGCGCGATGACCCGGAAGAATCGCCAGACAGACGCGGTCGCGGGCGATGACGTCGTCGACGAGGACTCTTACGAGGAGGACGAGGACTCCTATGAAGAGGAGGAGTCGGATGAGGACGAGACCGACGACGACGTCGACGACGAATACGTAGACGAAGACGAGTCCTTGGACGAAGACGACTACGAAGACGAAGACGAAGTCGAAGTCGAAGTCCCGGAGACCCAGGAGGAGCGCCGGAAGCGGTTGTTGGCGGCTCGTGCTGCCGGCCAGCCGGCGGCCACCGTCGAGCCGACCCAGTCACGGGTGTCGACCAAGAGGACCATCGACCGTCTAGACCCCAGGGAGAGGAGATTCTCCTTCTTCGCCGCCGGCGCCGCCGCGGTGTTCGGCGTCCTCGTCTACGTGACGGAAACCCACAACCACAGCTTCCGGTTGGCCAAGGGCCAGTTCACCCCCCAGACCACCCTCGTCATCGGTTTCGTCGCCGCCGCCCTGATGGTCGGCGTCACCTTACTGAATCGCCGGGCCCTGGTTGGCTTCGTCGCCCTCATCACCGCCTTCTCCTTCGCCCAATCCTCCTACCTCTGGGGAGCACCGTTCTTCGTTCTCGCCGTCTGGCTGCTGGTCCGTTCCTACCGGGTTCAAAAGGAGGCGTCGGCCAAGCTCCGCGCCGCCCGCGGGAGCGCCTCGAGTGCCAGGCCGACTCCGGCGTCCCGCTCGGGGTCGCGGCCGGCAGCCCCGTCGCGCCCGACCACCGTGGCCGAGGCCCGCCGGGCCCGGGCCAAAAAGTCGTCAGCCCCGGTCGGCAACAAGCGGTACACACCGAAGCGGCCGGTGCCGCCTCCGCCGAAGCCCTCCCGACGAGAGCGCAAGGCCACCGCCTCCGATTGACCGGCCCGCCGGCTGACCAGCCCGCCGAGCTAGGGGACCGTCACCAACGCCGAGCGCAACAGGTCGAGGATCTCCGCCCGCCGCCGGACCAATGACCGGGCCGTCGGCTCCTCCCCGAGGGCCCGCAGCAGTTCCACCTCGGTGAGCATGCCGATCACCGTGGAGTAGATGGCCAACAGCAGGAGGCGAGGCTCGTGCCTGCGCATGTGACCCGAGTCCATCTCCGCTTCCAGGAATCCCGAGGCCCGACCGACCAGGGGTTCGAGGGCGGCCACGAACCGGGTGGCCGCCGGTGGCCCCAGCCGACCCATCTCCCGGACGAGGCCCAACAGTTCCGGTTGGCGGGCCGCCAACCGGAACACCGAGCGCACCACCGCTTCGACCCGCACCCATCCGGTGCCGGCGGTGGCCAGCGATCCCTCCAGCGCCGCCGACAGCTCCACCGCGCTGCGGTCGATCACCGCATCCAACAGCACTTCCTTCGACGGGAACCAGTAGAGGATGGTCTGCTTGCGGACCTCGAGGCCGGCGGCCAGGGCGTCGAGGGAGGTGGCCTCGTACCCCCGGGTGGCGAACGAGGCGAGGGCGGCATCCAGAATCCGGGACGGCGTGCTGGTACCGTCGGCCTTGCCGTCGGTGGTCGGCATCGGGCGCGGCCGACCCTTCTCCCGGGCACCCGGCGCCTTCGAGCCCAGCGGACCAGGGTCGCTGGGGCCCGTCAGGCCGGCTGGGCCACGGGCCCCAGAAGGCGAAGCGCTCGACTTAGTCACTTACCATATGGTAGACAGATCTGATGGCACGCGTTCGAGATGCCTTGGCCGGCAAGCGTTTCTTCATCACCGGAGCCACCGGTTTTTTGGGAACTGCCCTGGTCGAGCGGCTGTTGCGCACCGTTCCCGACTGTGAGGTGGTCCTTCTCATCCGGCCCACCCGCCGGTCGACTCCCATGCAGCGGGCCATCAAGGAGATCCTGAAGAACGACTGCTTCGACCGCCTGCGCCAGGAGACCGGCGATGCGTTCGACAGCCGGGTCACCGCCCGGGTGACCGCGGTGGCCGGCGATGTCGCCACCGATGGCCTGGGGCTCGACGACGAGGGACGGCACCAGCTTTCCCATTGCGACATCGTCATCCACTCGGCGGCATCGGTGAGCTTCGACGCCCCCCTCGACGCCGCCGTCGAGGTCAACCTGCTCGGACCCTCCCGGGTGGCCGAGGCCACCGTCCTGGCCCGGGAAGCCGCGGAAGGAGAAGGACGGCGGGGTCCCCTCCACTTCATCCCCGTCTCCACCGCCTACGTCGCCGGGACCCATCAGGGCGAAGCCAAAGAGGAACTCCTGGAGGGCAACCGCTACAGCCTCGACGTCGCCTGGAAGGGGGAGGTCGAGGCAGCCCGGCGCCAGCGGGGCGACAGCGAGGCCGAATCCCGCCGGCCGGCCCGGCTCCACGCCTTCTCCAAGGCGGCCCGGAGCGAACTGGGCGGCGCCGGCCTCCACCTGCTGGCCGAGCGGGCCGAGCGGTTGCGGGAGGACTGGGTCAAGAAGCAGCTGGTCGAGATCGGCAAGCTCCGGGCCCAGTCCCTCGGGTGGCCGGACGCCTACCCGTATACCAAGGCGCTCGGCGAACGGGCGTTGGTCTCCCAGTACGGGGACCGCCTCCCCATCACCATCGTCCGCCCCTCCATCATCGAGTCGGCGCTGGCTGAGCCCCGTCCAGGTTGGATCCGGGGTTTCCGGATGGCCGAGCCGATCATCGTCTCCTACGCGCGCGGCCTGCTGAAGGAGTTCCCCGGGGTCCCCGAAGGGGTCACCGACGTCATCCCGGTCGACCTGGTGGTGGCCACCATCATCGCGGTCAGCGGCGAGGCGCTCATCGCCGCCGCCCGAGACGAGGAGTACCACGGGCCGAGCGTCTACCACGTGGCCTCCGGGGTCCGGAACCCGTTCAATTACGGACGGCTGGTGAAGCTCATCCGCGAGTGGTTCACCGAGCATCCCCTCTACGACGCCGACGGCCAGCCGATCATGGTCCCCGAGTGGTCGTTCCCGGGCCGGGGCCGGGTCCAGCACCAGCTGACCCGGGCGTCGAAGGCCATGGACCTGGCCGAGCGGGTGGTGGGCTCGCTGCCGATCCGGGGTCGCCAGGCGGCGTGGATGGCCTCCCTGGAGGAGAAGCACCTGCTGGCCGACCGGGCGCTCGGCTACGTCGAGCTCTACGGCGCCTACACCGAGACCGAGGCCCGCTACCGGGTCGACCGGCTGCTGGGCCTCTGGGACCGGATGGACACCGAGGACCGCCAGACCTATCTGCTCGACCCCGCTGAAGTCGACTGGGACCACTACGTCCGGGAGATCCACCTCCCCTCCATCGTCGAGCACGCCCGGGTCCGGACCACCCCCGGCAAGTCGATCCAGCCCTCCCGGGTCGACCGGGCCCGCAAGGCCATCCTCTCCCCCGACCGCCATCTGGCCGCCTTCGACCTCGAGAACACCCTCATCGCCGCCAACGTGGTCGACTCCTACGCCTGGTTGGCCTCCCGGCATCTCCCGGCCGGCGAGCGGGTGGCCTTCGTCGCCGACCTGGTCCGGGAAGCGCCGTCGCTACTCGCCCTCGACCGGCGGGACCGGGGGGACTTCCTCCGCTCCTTCTACCGGCGCTACGAGGACGCCCCGGTGGACCGGCTCCAGGACGACGGCTGGGAGCTGTTCCATGACCAGCTGCTGGCCAAGTCGTTCCCGGCCGCCATCGCCCGGGTCAGGAAGCACCGGGCCCTCGGGCATCGGACCATCCTCATCACCGGGGCCCTCGACTTCGTGGTGGAGCCGCTCCGCCCGCTGTTCGACGAGATCGTCTGCGCCCACCTGAGCCAGGAGGACGGCCGGTACACCGGGCGGCTGGCCGAGCTGCCCCCAATCGGTGAGGCCCGGGCGCTGGTGCTGGCCGACTACGCCGAGTCCGAGGGCCTCGAGCTGGCGGAGTCGATGGCCTACGCCGATTCCGCCAGCGACCTGCCGATGCTCGAGGTGGTGGGCTTCCCGGTCGCCGTCAATCCCGAGGCCAAGCTGGCCGCCATCGCCCGGCGGCGGGGCTGGCACGTGGAGCACTGGGAGAAGGCCGAAGGGGGGGCCCAGGGCCTGTTGCCCCTCGGTCCGCTCGACACCCGCGACGCCCGGAGGCGGGGCCGCACCAGCGCCGCCTCCCTGGCCGGGCAGGCCCGGCGGTTGGCCGGCGAGGTGGTCCGGTGAAGGCCCTCGTCTTCGAGCGAAACCTCCCCCGCTTCGCCGCCTCCCGGGTGGCCTCGGTGTTCGGGTCGGGCCGCGGGGCCGGCATCGGGCCGCTCCAGCTCCTCGACGCGCTGCCCCCCGACCTCCCCGGGGCTGACTGGTTCCACCTCCGCCCCCTGCTGTCCGGCATCTGCGGGTCGGATCTGGCCACTCTCGACGGGCGCAGCTCGCGGTACTTCGAGGACATCGTCAGCTTCCCGTTCGTCCCCGGCCACGAAGTGGTGGGCGTTCTCGACGCCGGCGGGGTCGACTACGCAGGGACGCCGCTCGACCCCGGGACCCGGGCCGTCATCGAGCCAGTGCTCGGCTGCGCCCCCCGGCACATCCAGCCGCCGTGTCCCCAGTGCGGGACCGGCCACTACGGGCTGTGCGAGAACCTGGCCTTTGGCGACCTCTCCCCCGGCCTCCAGACCGGGTTCTGCGCCGACACCGGGGGCGGCTGGTCGGCGGCCGGACTGGTCGCCCACTCCTCCCAGCTCCACGCGGTTCCCGACGCCTTCACCGACGAGGACGCCGTCATCGTCGAGCCGACCGCCTGCGCGGTGCATGCCGCCCTCTCCGGCGGGGTCCGACCCGACGACACCGTGGCGGTGGTCGGTGCCGGCACCCTCGGGCTCACCACCATCGCCGCCCTCCATCACCTGGTCCGGCCCACCGCCGCCTGCACCATCGTGGCCGGCGCCAAGCACCCCCATCAGCGGAAGGTGGCCGAGTGGTTGGGCGCCGACACCGTGGTCCCTCCCGACCAGCTGGCCCGGGCGGTCCGCCGCCAGGCCGGTTCCCTGGTGCTGGCCGGCCGGCTCACCGGCGGCGCCGACGTGGTATTCGACTGCGTCGGCTCCTCCGAGTCGTTGACCCAGGCGTTGGCCATGGTCCGGCCCCGGGGCCGGGTGGTGGTGGTCGGGATGCCGGCCAAGGTGTCCATCGATCTGGCCCCGCTGTGGCACCGGGAGCTGACCCTGGTCGGGGCCTACGCCTACGACACCGAATCGCCGGCGGCCCCCGACGGTCAGCCGCCCCGCACCTTCGCACTGGCCATCGACCTGGTGGCCGAGGCGGGCCTCGGCACCCTGGTGTCGGCCGCCTACCCCCTCGACCGCTACGAGGAGGCGATCGTCCATGCGGGATCGGCCGGTCGTCGGGGGGCGGTCAAGGTGGTCTTCGATCTACACAACCGGAAAGGATCCAACCGATGAGCCCCAGGCCCGGCTTTGTGCTTGAGGTCGACCGCTCCACCCCACCCACCCTCTATTGGCACGGGGAGCGGTTCCGGATGGAACGGCTGCCGGAGGGGAGCCGGGTGATCTATGCCCCCGAGCCCCTCGACCCGCTGACCGATCCGTCGGCCGCCATCCGCCACGCGCTCCGGAACCCGCTCGGCGACAAGGACCCGTTGCCGGCGCTGTTGCGAGCCGGCATGAAGCTGACGATCGCCTTCGACGACATCTCCCTGCCCCTTCCCCCCATGGAGCGGCCCGACATCCGCCAACTCGTCATCGAGCAGGTCCTGGACATGGCGGCCGAGGCCGGGGTGGACGACGTGGAGCTGATCGTCGCCCTCGCCCTCCACCGCCGGATGACCGAGCCCGAGCTCCGCCACGCGCTGGGCGACCGCATCTACGACGCCTTCGCCCCCAATGGGCTGTTGACCCAGCACGACGCCGAGGACCCCGACGCCCTGGTCCATCTCGGACAGACCGACCAGGGCGAAGACGTGGAGATCAACAAACGTGCGGCGGAGAGCGACCTGCTGGTCTACGTCAACATCAATTTGGTGGCCATGGACGGCGGCCACAAGAGCGTCGCCACCGGTCTGGCCAGTTACAAGAGCCTCCGGCACCACCACAATCCGCAGACCATGCAGAAGAGCCGCTCGTTCATGGACCAGCACCACTCCGAGCTCCACACCTCCAACTGGCGGATGGGCCGGCTGATCGCCGACCGCGGCGTCAACGTGTTCCAGATCGAGACGAACCTCAACAACGACGCCTTCCCGCCCGCCTTCGAATTCCTCCAGAAGCGCGAGTGGGAGTGGGGGGTAAAGGACCGGCTGGCCTACCTCGGGGCATCCAAGGCCCTCGACCGGACCCCGGCCAAGTACGCCCGGCAGATCTTCCACTCGGTGAAGGCGCCCCACCGGATGACCTCGGTCCAGGCCGGCGAGGTGGAGGCCGTCCACGCGGTGACCACCGACAACGTCTGGAAGCAGCAGGGGGTGGTGGTGGAGGGACAGACCGACATCCTGTCGATGGGGATCCCCTACATCAGCCCTTACAACGTGAATTCGATCCTCAACCCCATCCTGGTCGCCTGCCTCGGGCTCGGCTACTTCTTCAACATGTACCGGGGCAGGCCGCTGGTTCGGGAGGGCGGGGTGGTGATCATGAGCCACCCGACGCCCTGGGAGTTCAACCCGGTCCACCACCCGAGCTACATCGACTTCTTCGAGCAGGTCCTCAGCGAGACCACCGACCCGATCGAGGTGGCCAAGGGGTTCGAGGAGTCGTTCGCCACCGACCCGTGGTACATCCACCTCTACCGGACCGGCCACGCCTACCACGGGGTCCATCCGTTCTACATGTGGTACTGGTGCGCCCACGCCCTCCAGCACCTGGGCGGGGTGATCATCGTCGGTGGAAACCCCGCCGCCGTCCACCGGCTCGGGTTCCGGGTGGCCTCGACCATGGCCGACGCGCTGGAGATGGCCCAGGACGTCGTCGGGCCGTCGCCGACCCTCACCCACCTCCACACCCCGCCGATCCTGATGTCCGACGTCCAATGACCACCAACGTCGGGTCGTCACGTTCACTGTTGAAGCCCCGGGCGGTCAAGGCGGACGCCGCCCTCGGCACCCCGCGGGACCGGGCAGCCGGCATCCTCAAACGCCTCTCCCCCGCCGGCATCGCCTCCCGGGCCGGCGACCGCCGGTTCCCGCTGGCCGCCCCGAGCTGGCCCGAGAGCGTTCCCCGCCCGGCGCCCGAGCACCATCTCGGGGTCGACTACGACACCGAATGGTCCCGCAAGTACCCGGTGCGGCTGCTCCGGGCAATGCTGATCGACAACGTCACCCGCCCCCTGGCCAAGGTGATCGCCGACCCGCGGGTCCAGGGCGACGAGTACCTCGCCACCATCGACGCGCCGGTGATCTTCGCCTCCAATCACACCAGTCACATCGACACCCCGCTGCTGATGAGCTGCCTGCCGTTGCAGTTCCGCCACCGCACGGTGGTGGCGGCGGCAGCCGACTACTTCTTCGATCGGCGGTGGAAGGCCGACCTCTTCGCTTTCTCCCTCGCCGCCATCCCCATCGAACGGAGCAAGGTGAACCGCCGATCGGCGCAGCTGGCCGCCGACCTGGTGGAGGACGGTTGGAACCTGATCATCTTCCCCGAGGGCGGCCGGTCACCCGACGGGTGGGGGCAGGTCTACCGCGGCGGAGCGGCCTACCTCAGCGTGCGGACCGGCCGGCCGGTGGTGCCGGTCCACCTCCAAGGCACCCGGAACGTACTGCCCAAGGGAGGCAAAGGCATCCGGCGCACCCGCACCGGTGTGACCTTCGGCACCCCGCTGTTCCCCGAGGAAGGCGAGGATGCCCGCCGCTTCGGGGTCCGGATCGAGGCGGCGGTAGCCACGATGGCCGACGAGACGACGACCGACTGGTGGACGGCCCGGCGCCGGGCGGTGGCCGGGACGACGCCCCCGCTGCAGGGGCCCGACGTGGCTCCCTGGCGTCGTTCCTGGGCGCTCCCCGAGGCTCCCTCCCCGTCGTCGGGATCGAGGCCGGAATGGCCGAAGCGGTCGGAGTGGCCGAAGCGGTCGGCCTCCCGGAGCTGAGTCCAGGGCCCGATCGGCGCGGTGTCACCGGTCCGGCCGGACCAGGACGTATACGTGGCTTGTCCCCGCGTCACTCGGATCGTCGGATTGGATCTCCCCCGACCACACCCGATCGAACCCGACCTTTTCGAGGGCCCGCCATGAACGCCGGTTATCCTGATTGACGCTGACGACCACTGCGGGGACATCCGGGTACCGGGTCCAGATGTCGGCCACGAACTGCCCGATGAAGGCCGGACCGATGCCGCCACCCACCAATGACGCCTCGCCGATCAGGTAGTCGATCCCGGCCCCGTCGGCCGGTGTCCCGGTGACCCGCAGGCTGGCCTGCCAATCCGGATTCTGGTCGAGCCGGTAGCGCTGGATCAGCCCGATCGGCCGACCGTCTCGCTCGACCACGAACACCTCGCCGCCATCGGTGCCGTCCACCACCGGGCCGTAGCGCGCCTCGATCGCTGCCGGGTCGTAGTCCTCCTGCCACCACGGGTGCACGTGCGGGGCCCCCAACCAGGTCGCCAGCAAGGAGAAATCGTCCCGATCGAGCGGGCGGAAGGCGAACACCGAGGGTGGCACGGGTCGGTCAGCCCCTTCCGGGGCGCCCCGCCCCCGCCGGGTGAGCGACGCCCGTTGGTCTCACCGGCGCCGGCGGCGCCGGTGAGACCGACCCGACCGGGTCGATGCCCGGAGGCTGCCGACTCTGGCCAGCCGATCGGCCCGGAGGGCGCTCTCCTCGGCGTCGTCCAGCGCCACCTCGGGGAGGCTCTCCCCGCGGGAGGCCAGCGCCCAACCCAGCAGCAGATCGGCCAGGGCGACATTGCGGGCCAGCACCGGTCCGTGGAGATAGGTGCCCAGCACCCGCCCGTGCCAGGCCCCTTCGGTCCCGTCGCCACCACCGTTGCCGATCCCGGTGATCACCCGGGCCAGCGGGGCTGCCCCGGGTCCGACGGTGGTGACCCCTCCGTGGTTCTCGAATCCGGTCAGCAACGGGAGCGGGGAGCCGTCGGAACGACGGGGGGCGTCTTCCTCCACCGCCGCCACCAGCTCCCCCACCGCCCGGAGGTCGGTTCCCTTCCGGGTGGTGACGTCGAGGAGCCCGAGACCCTGGTGGGGACGGTCGGCGGCGTCGGGGAACTCCTGACCGAGAAGCTGAAAGCCGGCGCACACCCCGAGGACCACCGCTCCCTCTGCCACCGCCCGGGCCAGGGTGCCGTCGTCGATCAAGGTGGTGGCCGCCCGCACCTGGGGACCGTCCTCCCCACCCCCCAGGCAGTAGAGGTCGGCGCGGGGCAGCGTCCGGTCGGACGGCGCCTGGACCAGCGCGACATCCACCCCCCGCCATTCGGCCCGCCGGGCGAGCACCAGGCCGTTGCCTCCGTCGCCATAGGTGCCGAGGAGGTCGGGGTAGATGACCGCCACCGTGAGGGCCGGGCGGGTTCCGGCCGCCGCGCTCAAAGCCGGCTCCGCAACTGGGCGAAGGCGGTGTAGTTGCCGAGGAACTCGACCGAGGGCGGATCCCCCGGCCCCGACGGCACCGCACCGGTGAGGGCAACCGCGCTCTGCAGCGCACGGTCCACCGCTTCCAGAGGGTCGGGCACCACCTGGTGCCCCACCTCGGCGTACCGGAGCCGGACGGCGAGGTCGCGGCACCGTTCCCCGGTCGCCACCACCGTGCGGGCGGCCAGCCGCTCAAAGGGAACATCCCACAGCCAACTGGTGTCGAACCCATCGGCCACCCGGGCGTTGATGGAGAGGACCACCGGAGAGGCCGGCTGGGTCGACTCGTCCAACAGGTCGAAGATGGCGGTCCATCCGGCCGGGTTCTTGGCCAGCAGCAGCCGAACGATCCGACCCTGGCGCCGCACCGTCGAGAACCGGCCGGCCACCTCGTGGAGTACCGACAGGCGAGCCAGCGCGGTGGCCACCGACACCGGTGGCTGGTCGTAGGTCCCGACCATCTCGGCGGCGGCCACCGCCACCATGGCCGCATTGGCCCGGTTGAACTGGCCCGGCAACCCGATGACCACCGGATACCGGGTCCCGTCGGCCGTCACCAGCACGTCCCCCTCCAGCCAGGCGAACCGTTCCGGCCGGGCGAACCCACAGCGGTCACACTGCCAGTTCCCCGACGCCTCGAAGACGATGCGGCCGCCGCAGGACGGACAACCCACCGCGTCATCCCGCCACACCTGTCCGGCCCCGACCCACCGCACGTCGGGTGCCGTCGACGCCGCCCACACCACCATCGGGTCGTCCGCGTTGGCGACCACCACCGTGCCCGCCTGTCCAGGGGGGGCGGGATCGAGGCTTCCCAACACCGCCCGCCATTTGTCGACCAGCATCCGGACTTCGGCAATCCGGTCGAGTTGGTCGCGGGACAGATTGAGGAGGACCACCACTTGGGGATGGGCCACCTCGATGAGCTGCCCCAGGTACCCCTCGTCCACCTCCAGCACCACCGTCCCCGACGGCCGGGCGCCGATCAGCGCGGCCACATGACCGGCGGGCATGTTCGCCCCGGTGGTGTTGGTGGCCGGCACCGAGTCACCGTCGGTCAACGCCGCCACCAACATCCCGGTGGTGGTGGTCTTCCCGTTGGTGCCGGAGACGAGAGCGACGTTGCGGTCCTTGGCCAGGATGGCCAACAGCTTGGGGTCGAGGGCCAGACCGGCCCGGCCGCCGATGACCGTCCCGCTGCCGCGGCCGAGCTGCCGGGAGAGCCAGTTGATGGAGGAGGCCACCTTCACCGCAACCGCGGGGCGAAAGGCGAGCCGGCGGGTCGATACGGAGCCGGGGGCGGTCACGCTGAAGGCTGTGTGCGGGCCAGTTCCTCACTGGTGGGTATCCGCTGAATGCGTGACTCCTCCGGGAGCAAGGCGGAGATGGCCGTCATCAGCGTCTCGGTGTCCGCCACCGCGTCCCGATTGCCGATCTCCACCGGGGCCCCGACCCGCACGGTTACCAGCGGTGGATGCCCGAGGGCAGTCATCTTCGGCACCCGGGAGGACCGGGCCCATACCTGCTCGGTTCCCCAGAGCCCGATGGGGACCAGGGAGGCGCCGGTCTCGGTGGCCAGGCGGGCGGTGCCGGTCTTGCCCGACAGCACCGGGTCGAAGAAGGCGTCGCCGCGGGGAATGGTGCCCTGGGGCAGCACGATGACCACTTCGCCGGCCCGTAGCGCCGCGCTGGCCTGCTCCATCGGGTGGGCGGAGCCACTGCCGTGGTCGACGGCGATGCCCCCGAGGGCCCGGGCCAGGCTCCCCACCACCGGAGCGTCGAAGATCTCCTGCTTGGCCAAGAAGCGCACCGGCCGGTTGAGGCGAGCCGCCACCAGTCCGATGGCGGCCACATCGAAGTAACTCCGGTGGTTGGCGGCCAGCAGCACCGGCCCCTTCCTCGGGATCTGGTCGACACCTTCGATGTCGAACCGGGCATAGGGGAACGCTTCGGGCCGGAAGAGGAGACGGGCCAGGTGGTAGGGCTCCAGCCC
>DATARI010000185.1:0-32568 GCA_036264255.1 Acidimicrobiales bacterium
CCTGCTGGTCGACGGCAGCGCCCGCCACCGCTTGGACCAATTAACGGAGCACCTCCTCGGTTCCGAGGCGGACTACCACGTTCCACAAGGAAGGGAAACAGCCGATGGCTGAGTTGACCATCAACGCCGACGAGATCACCGCCGCACTGCGGCGCCACGTCGATGACTACACCCCCGAGGTCGATACCGAGCAGGTGGGTCGGATCGTCGAGGTGGGAGACGGCATCGCCCGGATCACCGGGCTCCCCGGGGCGGCGGTGAACGAGATCCTCGAATTCGAGGACGGCACCGAGGGCCTGGCCCTCAACCTCGACGAGGAGACCATCGGCGCCGTCATTCTCGGCGACGACACCGGCCTGGAAGAGGAGCAGCTGGTGAAGGCCACCGGCCGGATCCTCTCGGTCCGGGTGGGCGACGCCCTCCTCGGCCGGGTGGTCAACGCCCTCGGCGAGCCCATCGACGGCAAGGGCCCGATCGACACCGACGAGACCCGGCGGCTCGAGGTCCAGGCGCCGGGCATCGTCCGCCGCCAGCCGGTCCATGAGCCGCTGCAGACCGGCATCAAGGCCATCGACTCGATGACCCCGGTCGGGCGGGGTCAGCGGGAGCTGATCATCGGCGACCGCAAGACCGGCAAGACCACCGTCGCCATCGACACCATCCTCAACCAGAAGGGCCTGGGGGTGAAGTGCATCTACGTGGCCATCGGCCAGAAGGCGGCGTCGGTCGCCCAGGCCGTCGCCACCTTCGAGCGCTTCGGGGCCCTCGAGTACACGGTGGTGGTGCTGGCCGGGGCCGGCGACCCGGCGCCGTTCAAGTACCTGGCCCCCTATTCGGGCTGCGCCATGGGACAGCACTGGATGGACAACGGCGAGCACGCCCTCATCGTCTACGACGACCTCTCCAAGCAGGCCGAGGCCTACCGGCAGCTGTCGCTGCTGCTCCGCCGCCCGCCGGGCCGGGAGGCCTACCCGGGCGACGTCTTCTACCTCCACAGCCGGCTGCTGGAGCGGGCGGCCAAGCTGTCCGACGAGGAGGGCGGCGGATCGCTCACCGCCCTCCCCATCATCGAGACCAAGGCCGGCGACGTCTCCGCCTACATCCCCACCAACGTGATCTCCATCACCGACGGCCAGGTGTTCCTGGAGAGCGAGCTCTTCTACGCCGGGATCCGGCCCGCCATCAACGTCGGTGTGTCGGTCAGCCGGGTGGGGAGCGCCGCCCAGATCAAGGCCATGAAGTCGGTGTCCGGCACCCTGAAGATCGACCTGGCCCAGTTCCGGGAACTGGAGGCGTTCGCCACCTTCGGGTCCGAGCTCGACAAGGTGTCCCAGGCCCAGCTGGACCGGGGCTACCGCCTGACCGAGCTGCTGAAGCAGGGGCTGAACTCCCCGGTGCCGGTGGAGGAGCAGGTGGTGGTCATCTTCGCCGGCTCCAACGGATTCGTTGACGAGATCCCCGTCCCCGAGGTCCAGCGCTACGAGTCCGAGCTGCGGGGCTACTTCCGGGCCAACCACGCCGACCTGCTCGAGGGCATCCGCACCTCCGGCCAGCTGCCGGAGGGGGACAAGCTCGAAACCGCGATGCGGACCTTCAACGACAGCTTCGACACCGGCGAAAGCGCCTGATTCGTGGCCGGCGGTCAGGAGCGCATCCTCCGTCGACGGATACGGAGTATCCAGTCGACCAAGAAGATCACCAAGGCGATGGAGCTCATCGCCGCCTCCCAGATCGTCCGCGCCCAGGCCCGGATCGTCGCCGCCCGCCCCTATGAGGAGGGAATGGCCCGGATCGTCCTGGAGGCCGCCGCCGGCGACCCGGTGGCGGCCGGGCACCTGCTCGGGACGCCCGAGACGGTCGAGAAGGTCGCCGTCCTGTCGATGGCCGCCGACCGTGGCCTCTGTTGTGGGTACAACACCTCGGTCTTCCGGGCCACCGACCGGTACCTGGCCCAGGCGGAGGCCGACGGGATCGAGTTCCGGTTGTTCACGGTGGGCAAGAAGGCCCAGCGGTTCTTCCGCTTCCGGGGCCGGACCATCGAGCAGTCATTCGGTGGCTTCAGTGAGCGGCCGACGTTCGAAGACGCCCGGGCGGTGGCCGCCGCCGTCCTCACCCCGTTCGCCAACGGGGAGGTCGACCAGGTGATGATCGTCTCCACCCGGTTCCTCTCCGCCGGGAGCCAGCGGGTGGAGGTGCGACAGCTGCTGCCGTTGGTCGATCCCCGCCAGCTCCCCGATTCGGGGTCCGACGACGAGGACGGCGGGACGGCACCCGCCGCCCACTCCGACGGCGACGAGCGCACCGGCTACACCGAGTTCGAACCGGACGCCGCCGAGCTGCTCGAGACCCTGGTGCCCCGGGCGGCGGAGACCGCCATCTTCGCCGCCCTGCTGGAAGACGCCGCCTCCGAGGTCACCGCCCGGCAGCGGGCGATGGCGGCCGCCAGCGACAACGCCGAGGAACTGGTGAAGAAGTACTCCCGGATCATGAACCGGGCCCGCCAGGACACCATCACCACCGAGATCATGGAGATCGTCAGCGGCGCCGAGGCGCTGCGGGCCGACGCCGGCCTGGACGATGGCGGCGTGGTCATCGAGGCCCGTGTCTGACATGGCCACCAACATCTGCAGTTGCCACCACTACCCCAAGGGAGCCCAACGCTCATGACCACCACCGCAGCCGAACCGACCAAGACCCCGACCCTCCAACCCGGCCGGGTGGTCGCCATCGCCGGCCCCGTCATCGACGTGGAGTTCCCCCCGCACGCCCTTCCCGAGATCAACCATGCGCTGGAGGTGGACATCGAGCTGGAGGGGGTCAAGCAGGTGGTGACCGCCGAGGTCGCCCAGCAGATCGGTGACGGCCGGGTCCGCTGCATCTGCCTGAAGGCCACCGACGGCATGACCCGCGGGGCCGAAGTGCGGAACCTGGGCCGGGGGCTGCAGGTCCCGGTGGGCGACGCCGTCCTCGGCCACGTCTTCAACGTCCTCGGGGAGCCCCTCGACACCGACTCAATCGGCGAGGCGGAGGACCACTGGGAGATCCACCGCCCGGCGCCGGACTTCGAGGCCTTGGAGCCTCGGGCCCAGATGTTCGAGACCGGCATCAAGGTCATCGACCTCCTCGAGCCCTACGTGCAGGGCGGCAAGATCGGCCTGTTCGGCGGCGCGGGGGTGGGCAAGACCATCCTCATCCAGGAGATGATCAACCGGGTGGCCACCAACCACGGCGGCGTGTCGGTGTTCGCCGGAGTGGGGGAGCGGACCCGCGAGGGCACCGACCTCTGGATCGAGATGCGGGAGTCGGGGGTCATGGAGAAGGCGGCCCTCGTCTACGGGCAGATGGACGAGCCCCCCGGGGTCCGGCTGCGGGTGGCGTTGGCCGCCCTCACCATGGCCGAGTACTTCCGGGACGTGAAGAACCAGGACGTGCTGCTGTTCGTCGACAACATCTTCCGGTTCGTCCAGGCCGGGTCCGAGGTGTCCACCCTCCTCGGCCGGATGCCCTCGGCGGTGGGCTACCAGCCGACCCTGGCTGACGAGATGGGCCAGCTCCAGGAGCGGATCACCTCCACCCGCGGCCGGTCGATCACCTCGCTGCAGGCCGTCTACGTGCCCGCCGACGACTACACCGACCCGGCGCCGTTCACCACCTTCACCCACCTCGACGCCACCACCGAGCTCTCCCGGGACATCGCCTCGCTGGGGATCTACCCGGCGGTGGACCCGCTGTCGTCGACCTCGAACATCCTCGCCCCCGAGATCGTGGGCGAGCGCCACTACGCGGTGGCCCGCCGGGTCCAGGGGGTGCTCCAGCGCTACAAGGAGCTGCAGGACATCATCGCCATCCTGGGGCTCGACGAGCTCTCCGAGGAGGACCGGGAGACGGTGTACCGGGCCCGGAAGATCCAGCGCTTCTTGTCCCAGCCGTTCAACGTCGGCGAGGTCTTCACCGGTTTGAAGGGCGTGACGGTGCCGGTGGAAGAGACGGTGGAGTCGTTCGAAGCCCTGGTCAACGGCGACCTCGACGAGGTGCCCGAGCAGGCGTTCTTCAACGTCGGCGGGGCCGAGTCGGTGTTGGAAAAAGCCCGCTCCCTCGAAAAAGAATGAGCGGGAGGATCCAGGCCGATGGCTGACAGCGACGTGTTCAACGCCCAGGTGGTGACGCCCGAGCGGATTCTGGTCAATGGTCCCGCCACCCAGGTCATCCTCCGGACCGCCGACGGCGACATCACCTTCCTGGCCGGCCACACCCCGCTGGTCGGGACGGTCGAGCCGGGCGTGGTCCGGGTGGTGGGGGAGGACGGCGAGGAGCTGCGGCTCGCCGTCCACGGCGGCTTCGTGCAGGTCGAACAGCACGTGGACGATGAGGACGACGCCGACGGCGGGCGCCCGTCATCGTCGAACCCCAGCGGCACCCGGGTCACCGTGCTGGCCGGCATCGCCGAGCTGGCCGAGGAGATCGACACCGAGCGGGCCCGCCTGGCCCGGGAAGCGGCCGAGGCCAAGGTGGCCGAACTGGCCTCCGCCGGGCGGACCAGTGGAACCGGGGGCGGGTCGGGCGAGGACGACGAGATCGATGCCGAGGTGGTCGAAGCCGAGGCGGCTCTCCGCCGGGCCGAAGTCCGCCTGGAAGCCGCCGGGGTCACCGCCGCCGCCGGTTCCTGACCGAACGCCCTTCCACCCAGGAGGGCCTTCCGCGCGGGAGGTGGATCCGTGCCGAGCTAGTCGAACTGGATGGCGCTGTACTCGCTGAGCTTGTGCAGCGGGTGGCGGGCATCGATGAGCCGCACGGTGCCCGACTTCGACCGCATGACCAGCGACTGGGTGCTGGCCCCGAACTGGTCGTAGCGCACACCGCTCAACAGCTCGCCGTCGGTGATGCCGGTGGCGGCGAAGAAGCAGTTGTCCCCCCGGACCAGGTCGTCGGTGGTCAACACCGCGTCGAGGTCGTAACCGGCGGCCACCGCCGCGCTCCGCTCCGCCTCGTCCCGCGGCCACAGCCGTCCCTGGATCTCGCCGCCCATCGACTTCAATGCCGCCGCCGCGATCACCCCCTCGGGGGTGCCCCCGATCCCGAAGAGGATGTCCACCCCGGTGTCGGGCCAGGCGGTGGCGATGGCGCCGGCGACGTCGCCATCGGTGATCAACCGGATCCGGGTGCCGGCCTCCCGGACCTCGCCGATCAGTTCGGCGTGCCGGGGTCGATCGAGGATGACCGCGGTCAGGTCTCTCACCGAGGTCCCCTTGGCCTTGGCCACCGAATGGAGGTTGTCAGCCACCGAGGCGGTCACGTCGATGGCCCCCTTGGCCCAGGGTCCCACCGCCAGCTTTTCCATGTAGACGCAGGGGCCGGGGTCGAACATGGTGCCCCGCTCCGAGGCGGCGATCACCGCCAGGGCGCCCCCCCGGCCGAGGGCGGTGGGGGTGGTGCCGTCGATGGGGTCCACAGCGATGTCGGTGGCGGGGGGCGAGCCGTCACCGATGCGCTCGCCGTTGTACAGCATCGGGGCGTTGTCCTTCTCGCCCTCGCCGATGATCACCACCCCGTCCATGGCGATGCTGGAGAGCACGATGCGCATGGCGTTCACGGCGGCCCCGTCGGCCCCTTCCTTGTCCCCCCGCCCCATCCACCGGGAGGCGGCCATGGCCGCCGCCTCGGTGACCCGGACCAGCTCCATGGCCAGGTTGCGGTCGGGGGCCTGCGATGAGGAAGTCACGCCATGACGCTACCTCCTGGCATCGGGGGCGCCGGCCACCGCGCCGGCACGAAGAGTGAGGTGGGGACCACGCCGGCGAGCAATCCTCGGCCCGGGGGTGCCCACGCGCCATACTGGCCGGGTGGATAGCTTCTCGGTCACCGCCAACGGTCAATTGTCGGGGACGGTGAGGGCCGGAGGGGCCAAGAATTCGGTGCTGAAGCTGATGGCCGCCTGCCTGCTGGCCGAGGGCCGCCACGTGCTCACCAACGTGCCTTCCATCTCCGATGTGGACACCATGGGCGAGGTGCTCTCTGCCATGGGAGCGACCGTCGAGCGGGGGGAGACCGCCGACGAATTGGTGGTGACCGTCCCGGCCGACCTGGAGCCGGAAGCGCCCTACCACCTGGTGGAGAAGATGCGGGCCTCGGTGGTGGTGCTCGGCCCCCTGCTGGCCCGCTGTGGCCGGGCCAAGGTGTCGATGCCCGGCGGCGACGACTTCGGGCTCCGACCCATCGACATGCACCTCCATGCTCTCGAGACCCTCGGGGCCACCTTCAACTCGGCCCACGGCTACATCGAGGGGACCGTCGAGTCGACGGTGGCGGGGGAGCCCCGCCTGGTCGGCACCACGGTGGTGCTCGAGTACCCGAGCCACACCGGCACCGACAACGTGCTGATGGCGGCGGTGCTGGCCAAGGGGACGACCGTCATCGAGAACGCCGCCCGCGAGCCCGAGGTCATCGACCTGGCCGCCTTCCTGAACGCCATGGGCGCCAACATCACCGGGGCGGGCACCTCCCGCATCGAAGTGGAGGGAGTCGAGCGGCTCCACCCGGCCCGCCACGCGGTCATCCCCGACCGGTTGGTGGTGGCCACCTTCCTGGTGGCGGCCGGGTTGGCCGGCGGCGAAGTGGTGGTGGAGGACGGACGGCCCGACCACATGGACATGCTGTTGCGGAAGCTCACCGCCACCGGCATCGAGATCACCCAGGAGCCCGAGGGCCTCCGGGCCGCCCGGGATCCGTCGGTGCGGCTGCACTCGGTGGACGTGGCCACCCTGCCGTATCCCGGGGTGGCCACCGACTACAAGCCGCTGCTGGTCACCATGCTGACGGTGGCGGAGGGGGTCGGCATCGTCACCGAGAACCTCTTCTTCGGACGGTTCCGGTACGTCGACGAGCTGAAGCGGATGGGGGCGGACATCCGCACCGAGGGCCATCACGCCGTGGTCCGGGGGGTGGATCACCTGTCCTGTGCCCAGGTCCGGGCGCTCGACGTCCGGGCCGGCGCCGCGCTGGTCCTGGCCGGCCTGGTCGCCGACGGGGAGACCGTGATCCGCGACGCCCACCACGTCGACCGGGGCTATGACGACTTGGCCGGCAAGCTGACCTCCCTCGGCGCCAAGGTCTCCCGAGTCTGACCTCAGCGGTTCCGCTATACGCTCTGCACCTCATGCCGTCCCCCGTCACGCCCTCCCCTGACCGCAAGGATCCTGCCACCCTGTTCGCGGCCGCCCAGGCCGGCGACCGGGTGGCCCTGGCCCGGCTGCTGTCTCTCATCGAACGGGGGGGAGCGCCCTCCCGGGTGATCGCCAGCCTCGCCTATCAGACCCAGCTGGACAGCTACACGGTCGGTATCACCGGAGCCCCGGGGGCGGGGAAGTCGACCCTCACCGATCAACTGATCGCCATCGCCCGGGGGAGCGGCCAGGTGGGGGTGCTGGCCATCGATCCATCCTCGCCGTTCTCCGGCGGCGCCATCCTCGGCGACCGGGTCCGCATGCAGAATCACGCCCTCGACGAATCGGTCTTCATCCGCTCGATGGCCACCCGCGGCCACCTCGGGGGGTTGGCGGTGGCGGTGCCCGACGCGGTGCGGGTGCTGTCCGCCGCCGGTTTCTCGATGGTGTTCATCGAGACGGTGGGGGTCGGGCAACAGGAGGTGTCGGTGGCCTCGGCCGCCGATACCACCATGGTGGTGGTGAACCCCGGGTGGGGGGACGCCATCCAGGCCAACAAGGCCGGTCTGATGGAGATCGCCGACCTGTTCGTCATCAACAAGGCCGACCGTCCGGGCGCCCGCGAGACCCGGCGGGATCTCGAGCAGATGCTCGACCTCACCGCCCTCGACGGTTGGCGCCCGCCGATCCTGGAGACGGTGGCGTCCACCGGCGACGGGTGCCAGGAGCTGTGGGACTCCATCGGCGCCCACCGGGCCGACCTCGAAGCCCGGGGACTGCTCGAGGCGCGGCGACGCCAGCGCCTCGAACGGGAGTTCCACCAGATCGTGGCCGCCCGGGTCGAGCAGCGGATCCACAGTCCGCAGTTCGCCGCCCTCCTCGGCGAGGTGACCGACGCGTTGGCGGGCGGGAAGATCGACCCCTACGAAGCGGCCGATCGGATGCTGTCGGCCATCGCCGACGACGACGACGATCAGGCCGATGACGGTGCCACCGCCTGATGGGCACCGACCGCCGAATCGGGCGATGCCCGTCCGATAGCGTTTCGTCGTGACCACCAAGCCACCCATGGAGATCGCCACCCTCCCCGAACCGGCTTTGGTGCCCGCCCCCGTCGGGGGGCCGTTGCTACCCCCCGCCGAGGATCCCGGTTGGTTCCGCCGGGCTGTCTTCTACGAGGTGTTCATCCGCGGCTTCTTCGACGCCAACGACGACGGCACCGGTGACCTCCCGGGTCTGACCGCCAAGCTCGACTATCTCCAGTGGCTCGGCGTCGACTGCCTCTGGCTGCTGCCCTTCTACGACTCGCCGCTTCGGGACGGCGGCTACGACATCAGCGACTACTACTCGGTCCACCCCGACTACGGCACCGTCGAGGACCTCCAGAAACTTCTCAGCGAGGCCCATGCCCGGGGGATGCGGGTCATCGCCGACCTGGTCATCAACCACACCAGCGACCAGCATCCGTGGTTCCTCGAGTCCCGCCGGGACCGCACCAACCCCCGTGCCGACTGGTACGTGTGGAACGACGACGATCAGCGCTGGCCGGAGGCCCGGGTGGTGTTCGTCGACGCCGAGCGTTCGAACTGGGCCTACGACCAGCAGCGGGAGCAGTACTACTGGCACCGCTTCTACGGGCATCAGCCCGACCTCAACTACGCCAACCCGGAAGTGGCCGACGCCATGCTCGACGTGGTCCGGTTCTGGCTCGATCTCGGACTCGACGGGTTCCGCCTCGACGCGGTGCCCTTCCTGTTCCAGGCGGACGGGACGTCGGGGGAGAATCTTCCCGAGACCCACGCGTTCATCCGCCGGGTGCGGGCCGAGCTCGACGCCAACTACCCGGGCCGGATCCTGCTGGCCGAAGCCAACGGATGGCCGGCGGATGTCGCCGACTACTTCGGCGACGGCGACGAGTGCCACCTGTGCTTCCATTTCCCGCTGATGCCTCGCCTGTTCATGGCGGTGCGCCGTGAGCAGCGCTATCCGATCACCGAGATCTTGGCCCAGACCCCCGACGCCCCCGCCGGCAGCCAATGGGCGATCTTCCTCCGCAACCACGACGAGCTGACCCTGGAGATGGTGTCGGAGGAGGACCGCGACTACCTGTTCTCCGAGTACGCCAAGGATCCCCGGATGAAGCGGCACATGGGTATCGGACGCCGGCTGGCCCCCCTCCTCGACCGTGACCGCCGGCTGACCGAGCTGCTCTACTCGCTGCTGCTGACCCTTCCCGGCAGCCCGGTCCTGTACTACGGGGACGAGTTGCAGATGGGTGACAACCTCTACCTGGGCGACCGCGACTCGGTGCGGACCCCCATGCAGTGGACCCCGGACCGGAACGGAGGATTCAGCCGGGCCGACTTCGCTCAGCTCTACCTCCCCCCGCTGATGGACCCGGTCTACGGCTTCGCCGCCGTCAACGTGGAAGCCCAGCAGCGGAACCCGAGCTCGTTCCTCCACTGGCTCCGGCGGATGCTGGCGGTGCGCCGCCAGTTCTCGTTGTTCGGCACCGGGTCCTTCGAGGCCCTCCCCTGTGCCAACCCGTCGGTGCTGGCCTACGTGCGCTCGACGCCGGTGGGGGAGGACGACGCCGAGCGGGGCCCCGGAGTCACCATGGACGGTGCCTCGGCCGCCGAGGTCGGACCGGACGGCTACCTGGCCCCGGGCGAGGACCCCGAGGAAATCAACCCGCTGCTCTGCATCCACAACCTGAGCCGGTTCTCCCAACCGGCCGATCTGTATTTGGGCAGGTGGGCGGGCCGCCAGCCCGTGGAACTGCTGGGCCGGGTACCGTTTCCCATTGTGGGTACCGAACCGTATCCGGTCACGATGGCCCCCTACGGGTACCAATTGTTCGAACTGGTGGAACCGATCCAGACGTTGGCCGGCGAGCTCCTGCTGTCCGGGGAGCTCCCGCTGGAGGGGTCGCTGTGAGTTGGGCGGAGACCGGACTGGTGGTGGAGGAACTCCCGGCCTCCACCTATCCCGCCCTCCGCGAGCTGGTGGCCGCCTTCGCCAGTCACCGGAGCCGGTGGGACGCCGAGGAACAGCCGGCGGTGGTGGCCGGTGGGGATGCCCTGTCCGCCGGCGAGGAGTTGCTCTCCGACGTCAACCCGGACTCGGTCGCCATCCGGAGCGCCGATGTGGTGCGCCGGGGACGGCCGGGCCTCATCAGCGTGATCGCCGAGGTCCCCGGCCGATTGGTCCACGCCGTCCTCGGCCTCCGATCCCCCGGCGACGAGGTGCAGTTCCTCGCCGATGCCGACGACTCGCCGCTCGGCATCTTCGAGGACGCCGAGGGGCTGGCGGTCGTGTTCGATGCCACCGCCGACTCCGAACTGATGCTGTGCCTGTTGGAGGCGGTGGGCGGTTCGAGCGGCGACTTCGACCGGGTGCGCCGGATCGCGGTCACCGACGAGACGGTGTCGGTCACCTTCGACGACCGGGTGGCGTTCACCATCTACCAGCAGCTGCCCGAAGACCTCGGACCTCATCCCGGCCTCGAGCTGTTCCTCGCCCTCGACGCGGTCGGCTTCAACCACCTCCTGGCTCCCATCGCGGTGTGGCGCCGGGGACGAACCGACCTCGGCATCGTGCGGGAATACCAGACCGGCAACACCGGGGGATGGTCGCTCGCCCTCACCTCCTTGCGGGATCTCTATGCCGCCGGCGGCGAGCCCGAACGGGCGGGGGGCGACTTCGCCGCCGAGGCCCGCCGCCTCGGCACCATGACCGCCCGGATGCACCTCGGGCTCGACCGGGCCTTCGGGCGCCAGCTCGGGGACATCTCCGCCTGGGTGACCGAGGTCGAGGACGCGGTGCGGTTGGTCGACCCCGAGCTGCTGGCGACCGACACGGTCGCCACCCTGCTGGGCGAGCTGCGGTCTTCGAACACCCGGTGCGCCGCCATCCGGACCCACGGCGACTTCCACCTCGGCCGGGTGTCCCGAAACGACCTGGGGTGGTATGTGCTCGACTTCTCACCCGGCGGACGGTCGGAATTCACCGCCGGGGTGATGACCGCCGACGGGGCGGACTTCCGGTCGCCGATGGCCGACGTGGCCGACATGCTCTGGTCGTTCCACCATGTGGCGGTGGTCGCCGCCGCCGAACGCGACCCCTACGGGCGTCTGGGCCTGAGCGAACTGGGCCATGCCTGGGAGGTGCGGAACCGACGGGCGTTCCTGGCCGAGTATCTGGCCACCCCCGGGATCGGCGCCCTGGTGCCCCCGTCCCGGGACATGGTGCGGAACCTGGCTGCCGCCTTCGAGTTGGAGCGGTCCGCCTCGATGATGGCCCTGCGGATCTGAGGGTGCGCTGACATGCGGGTAGGGATCCTCACCGGGGGTGGCGACTGCCCCGGCCTCAACGCGGTGATCCGGGCGGTGGTCCTCGGCGGCGCGGTCCGCCACCAGGACGAAGCGGTCGGCTTCCTGGACGGCTGGCGGGGAGTGATCGAAGGTGCCGCCGTCCCGTTGACGGCCGACGAGTGCCGCGGGATCCTGTCCCGGGGGGGGACGATCCTCGGATCGTCCCGCACCAACCCGTTCGCCACCGACGAAGGCCCGGATCTGGTCCTGTCCACCGTCAAACGGATGGGGATCGACGCCCTGGTGGCCATCGGGGGCGACGACACCCTGGGGGCCGCCGACCGGCTGGCCGGCCGGGGCCTCCGGGTGGTGGGAGTGCCGAAGACCATCGACAACGACCTGTCGGGCACCGAGGTGACGTTCGGGTTCGACACCGCGGTGCAGGTGGCCACCGAGGCCATCGACCGCCTCCAGACCACCGCCGAGTCCCACCATCGGGTCATGGTCTGCGAGGTGATGGGGCGCAACGTCGGCCACATCGCGGTGCACGCCGGCCTGGCCGGGGGAGCCGCGGAGATCCTCATCCCCGAAGAGCCGTTCTCCATCGACGCGGTCTGCCAACGCCTCCGGGCCCGGCATTCCGGCGGCCGCTTCTTCTCCACCCTGGTGGTGGCCGAAGGCGCCCTCCCCCGGGACGAGACCGCGGCGGTGGCGGCCAAGGGCGCCCGGGTGCCCTTCGCTGGCACCGATCAGTTCGGCCACGCCCGGCTCGGCGGCATCGGCGGGTGGCTGGCTCAGGAGATCGAGCGTCGCACCGGCTACGAGGCACGGGCCACGGTGCTGGGGCACATCCAGCGGGGTGGGTCCCCGACCGCCTACGACCGGGTCCTGGCCACCCGGTTCGGAGCCGCCGCCCTCCAGGCGGTGCACGACGGCGAGTTCGGGACGATGGTGGCGCTCCAGGCGGGGGACATCGTGCGCATCCCGCTCTCGGAGGCGGCGGGGAAGCCGAAGCTGGTCGACCCCCGGCTCTACCGGGATGTGGCCGGGCTGTACCTCGGCTGACGGCGGAGGTCGGGGCCGGTCAGCGGCTGGAAGAGACCGGCACCCGGACTTTCAGCTCCTCGGCCGCCTGCTCGGGATTCTTGATGTTGATGAGCACCCCGGTGCCGAGTTCGAAACCGGCCACCGTGCTCAGCTTCGGCACCACGTGGACGTGCCAGTGGTACGGCTCGGGGGCCCGGTAGGGGGCGGAGTGGAAGACGAGGTTGTAGGCCACGTCGCCGACCACGTCCCGGAGGCTGCCGAGGGTCTCGCGTAGCGCTTTGCCCACCGCCTTCAGGTCCCCGGGCGGGCTGTGGTGGAGGTGGGGGCAGTGGGTGCGGGGGATGATCATCATCTCGTAGGGCGAGCCGCTCCAGAACGGGCAGATGACCAACACCCGCTCGTCGGCGTAGACCACCCGGTGGCCGACGTTCTCCTCGGCGTCGGCGGCGGTGCAGAGGAGGCAGCGTCCGGCGAACCGGGCGAAGCCGGCCTGCTCCTCGACCAGCTCGCGGGGGACGAACGACATCCCCAACAGCTGTCCGTGCGGGTGATCGACCGAGGCGCCCGCCTCCCGTCCGGAGTTGACGATGGCCTGGGTGTAGCGGAGGCCGGGAACGGTCGAGTGCTCCTCGATGCGATCACGGATGGCGGCCATCACCAACCCGGTCTGGTCGTCGCTCAGGTTCGACCACCGCTTGTCGTGGTCGGGGGAGATGACCAGCACCTCGTGGATGCCACCGGCGGTGGCCTGGGTGAACACCGGCCCGCGGTTGGTGACCACGAAGGGCTCGTCGCCGTCGAAGGCGGGGTAGAGGTTGGGGACCACCCGCACCAGCCAGCCGCCCTCCGGGCCGTAGGTTTCCAGGGCGGGGGCGGAGGCCTCCTCGTTGCCGGGGCAGAACGGGCAGGGGCGGGAGGTGTCGGCCTGGGTCGTCGCCATGGGTGAGAAGGCCATGGGCCGGTTGGCCCGGTCGGTACTCACTACTACCCATCGGCCGGTGAGAGGATCGAGGCGGAGTTGGTTCATCTGCTGTGGTGGTGTCCCATGAGGTTGGTGTTCGGGATCGAAGCTGGTCAGGCTCGATGTCACCTAGGTTGTATCGGCAGGTTGCCGGTAATTCCTGAGTGGGTTGGGTTTGGGTTGTACGCCTCCAACGTAGCAATCTCCGGGGCAAAGGTGGCGCAGGGGGGCTCGGTTCGAAGTGGCCGGCGCTGAGGCGTTCCCTGGCCGGCCCGGGGTTCGCCGGGTGAAAGAATCGTTGGAATGCCACCCTTCCCGCCCGGCATCGTCGCGCTGGTGGCCGTCTCGGTCAACCGGGGCGCCGCCTACGAGGTGGTGGTGCTCGCCCACGTCCTGGCCGCAGTGATCGGGTTCGGCGCGGTCGGGGTGGCCGGCGCCTACGCCATGGTGCTCGGCCGCCGTAGGCCGCCGTCCGAGTCAGCGGTGAGGTACTACCGCCCGGGGGTGAACTGGGCCGGGCGGATCCTGTTCGTGGTGCCCATCCTCGGGTTCGTCCTCATCGGGATGAGCCACGGCCCCAACGGCTACGGGCTCGCCGACGCGTGGGTGATGATCGGGCTGGCGCTGTGGTTGCTGGCGGCACTGGGCGCCGAGATGGTGCTGTGGCCGACGGAGCGGGAGCTTCAGCAGCTGGTGGCAACGGGGGGTTGGGACTCCGGTGCCCACCGGTCGTTGACCCGCCGGGTGGTGTGGACCTCGGCCGCGCTGACCGCCGTCTTCGTGGCGGCCATGGTCATCATGGTGGCCAAGCCCTGAATGATCCCGCCGGTCTTCCCAACGGTTTCGTTGGTGGGCACCCCGGGCATAAAAGGGACCCCGGCGGCAGTCAGCCGGTCAGCATTTGGAAAAGAAGGGGAACCACACAACACAACGACCCATGGGGAGGGACAATGGACGACGAAACGACCAATCCGCCAAAGGCAGATCGCATCGGGAACGATTTCCACGAAGGGGACAATCCGAATCCCGGGGGCGACATCGACACGGGCGACAGCCGGGTGCCGCCCTACGAGGGAAGAAGCAAAGGCACGAACGAGCGCTCCGCGGGTCCGGGGCGGATGTTGGACGGCGAGGACCCGCCAGAGGCCGCCACCCAACCGGAGTCCAAAGCGGGACCTCGCCCCGATGCCGCGGAGGCGCCTCCCAATGTCGGCGAAAGTGTCAACCGGCACGGTGAGGATGTGGTCAAGCAGGAGGGCAAGGAGCCCGGTCGCACGGAAGAAGGCGAGACTGACGGCGCCGCTAACCGGCCGTCGGGCTCCTCGACTTCTCGGGACCAGAGTGGCGTCTAGCTGCTAGTACCTGGAGAAGTTCTCGAAAGTCGGTCAACCGTCGATGAACGTGCGTAACACCGCGCGGGCTTCCTCGGTCCGCCCCTGGCGGACCAGCGGGACCACCTGGGAATCGAGGATCGCCCCCCAGTCGAGCGACTCGGTCGACCGGCCGGCGCCCTTCACCAGTGAGCGAGCCTGGTCGAGCAGCTCGGCCACCACCGCCACGTCGAAGTCGACGGTGGCCGCCAGCCGGGTCCGGAGCCACCCGGCCAAGGCGGGGCTCGATCCCCCGGTGGAGATCGCCACGGTCACGTTCCCGACGCGGTGCACGGCCGGCAGCAGGAAGCTGCAGTTGTCGACATCGTCGGCGCTGTTGACCCAGACCCCGGCGGCGTCGGCGTCGGCGAACACCGCGTGGTCGATGTCGGGCCGTCCGGTGGCGGTGACCACCAACCGGTAGTCGGCGGCCTCCGGGCTCCGATAGGGGCGGGTCTCGATCGTCAAGAGGGCAGTGGTGTCCCGGGTGCCCAGGCCGACACCCAGGGCGTGGATGACGTCACTGACGTCGGGGGCGACCACCGTCACCAGGGCGCCGCAGTCGAGGAGCCCCTCGACCTTGCGGGCGGCGACCGCCCCACCCCCGACCACCAGGCATCGCCGTCCTGAGACCACCAGCGACACCGGGTATAGCGGGACAGGGGAGGCCATCGCCGTCCCGATCAGCCGTGTGCGTCGAGCCGGGCGGGGTCCTGGCCGAGCGGGGTCAGAGCCGGGGGACCCACCATCCCGGCTGCCACCGTTCCGTTGGTGGTCGGGTCGATGACCACGAAGCTGCCGGTGATCCGATTGCGGCGATAGGGATCGACGGCCAGGGGGGTGGCGAACGCCAGGGTGACGGTGCCGATGTCGTTCTCGTCCAGGGACTCGGCCGGCAGCAGCTCCAGTCGGTTGACGTCCAGCCGCCCATCCACCGACACGATGCGAGCGGGGGTCACCCGGGTGGTGTGCTTGATCCGGTACTGGGCCCCGGCCACCAGGGGCCGGGGGTCGAACCAGCAGACGGTCGCCACCAGTTGGGTCACCACCTCGGGGAGATCGTCGGCGGCGGCCAGCAGATCCCCGCGGCTCACGTCGACGTCGTCGGCCAACTGCACCGACACCGACAGCCCGACTGCGGCCTCCGCCAGCGGCCCATCGAGGGTCTCGACCCCGGTCACCGTCGAGCGCTGTCCGCCCGGGAGCACCGCCACCTCGTCCCCGGGACGAAGCGGGCCACCGTTGATCATGCCGGCATAGGTGCGGCCGCCTCCGGGCTGGCGCAACACCCACTGGACCGGGAGCCTGGCGCCCGCCCCCCGGCGGTCCCCATGGGCACCCGCCCACTCGCCGGCCGGCGCCTGTTCGAGGGCGTCGAGGATGGTCGGGCCGTTGTACCAGGGAGCCGCATCGCTGCGGGCCGCCACGTTGTCGCCCTTGAGGGCGGACACCGGGATCACCGTGCACGACTCGACTCCGAGCCGCTCGGCCAGGACCGCCATCTCGTCGACCACCCGCTGGTACACCGACTCGTCCCAGTCGATCAGGTCCATCTTGTTGGCGGCCACGATCAGATGGCGGACGCCCAGCAGCGCGGCGATGCACACATGACGGCGGGTCTGCTCGCGGAGGCCCTTGGGAGCGTCCACCACCACCAGGGCGAGGTCGGCGGTGGAGGCGCCGGTGGCCATGTTGCGGGTGTACTGCACGTGGCCGGGGCAGTCGGCGATGACGAACTTGCGGGTAGGGGTGGCGGCGTAGCGGTAAGCGACGTCGATGGTGATCCCCTGCTCCCGCTCGGCCCGCAAGCCGTCGGTGACGAACGACAGGTCGATCCCCTCCACCCCCCGCCGCCGGGAGGCCGCCTCCACCGCTTCGATCTGGTCGTCGAACAGCTGCTTGGTGTCGTGGAGGAGACGACCGATGAGGGTGGACTTGCCGTCGTCGACCGATCCGATGGCGGCGAAGCGCAACAGGTCCATCACCGGCTGGCCGGCGCCCGGGGTGGCGGGGTCGGGGTCGGAGTGGCGAACTGGGGGTGGGCTGGCGACCACTGCGGCCGCGCCGTCTGCAGGGCCGGCCACGGGTTAGAAGTAGCCCTCCCGCTTGCGGTCCTCCATGGAGGTCTCCGAGAACCGGTCGTCGGCCCGGGTGGCGCCCCGCTCCGACACCCGGGAGACGGCGACCTCTTGAATGATCCCCGCGAGGGTGGTGGCCTCCGACCTCACCGCCCCGGTGCAGGTGGCATCGCCGACCGTGCGGAACCGCACCGTCTCCTCCCGGGCCGTCTCGCCCGGGCCCGGCACCACCCAGTCGGACTCCGCCAGCAGCATCCCGTCCCGCTCGATCACCGAGCGGCGGTGGGCGTAATAGATGGAGGGGAGCTCGATCGACTCACGCTCGATGTACTGCCAGATGTCGAGCTCGGTCCAGTCCGACAGGGGGAAGGCCCTCAGGTGCTCGCCGGGCTGCACCTGACCCGAGTAGAGCTGCCACAGTTCCGGTCGCTGGCGCTTCGGGTCCCACTGGCCGAAGGTGTCACGGAAGGAGAGGACCCGTTCCTTGGCCCGCGCCTTGTCCTCGTCCCGCCGGGCGCCGCCGATGCAGGCGTCGAAGCCGTGGGTGTTGATGGCGTCGAGCAGTGCGGTGGTCTGCAGGCGGTTCCGCATGCCCCCGGGACCCGGATCCGCCACCCGGCCGGTGTCGATCGACTCCTGTACGGAGGCGACCAGCAGCCGTTCTCCCAGCTCCTCGATCCGCCGATCCCGGAAGTCGATGACTTCGGGGAAATTGTGGCCGGTGTCGACGTGCATGACCGGGAAGGGGAACCGGCCGGGCCGGAACGCCTTTTCCGCCAGCCGCAGCAGCACCGCCGAGTCCTTGCCCCCGCTGAACAGCAGCACCGGGCGCTCACATTCCGCCGCCACTTCCCGCATGATGAAGACGGCGTGGGCTTCCAACAGGTCGAGGTGGTCGACGCTGGGCCGACGGGCACCTTCAGGCGAGGCGTCCAGGGATCCGGCTGTCGAGCGATCGAGCGTCGTCGTCATGGTGAGAATCGTTCCTGTCCCTGGTCAATGGCGGGTTGGGTGGTGGTGGAATAGGCCGGTAGGTCGGCTCTGTTGAGTACAACATCGGGGCGCCCGATGTGATTCCACCAAAAGATGATCCGATTAGTCATGTATACTAGCGGGGCCGGATCCCTGCAAAGATTCGAAGTCCGGAACGACCCCCGCCACGAGAGCGAGACCCGTTGTCCACCCAGCCGCAATTGACGACCCTTCACCAGGAGCTGGCCGAGCTGTCGGCCGAGTTCGAATCGGCCCCGGCCGGGAAGGTGATCACCTGGGCGCTGGAGCGTTTCGGGCCCAAGGTGTCGCTGGCCTGTTCCTTCCAGGACGCGGTCATCGTCGACCTGGCCGTGGCCGCCAATCCGGGGATCGAAGTCGTCTTTCTCGACACCGGGGCGCACTTCCCCGAGACCCTCGCCTATGTTGAGACGATCCGCCAGCGCTACAACTTGAATCTGACCACCACCAACCCGGTGGAGGGAGCCGAGGAGTGGCCCTGTGGGTCGGAGCGGTGCTGCGAGTTCCGCAAAGTCCGCCCCCTCAAGCAGGCGCTGCAGGGGCAGCAGGCCTGGATGACCGGCGTGAAGCGGGTGGATGCACCGACCCGGGCGGCGGCGCCCATCGTCTCCTTCGACGAGAATTGGGGGATGGTCAAGATCAATCCCCTGGCCACCTGGACCGACCAGGACATCGCCGGCTACGAGGCCGACCACGGCATCCCCCGCCACCCGCTGTTGTCGCAGGGATACCTCTCCATCGGCTGTGCACCCACCACCCGCCCGGTGGCGCCGGGCGAAGACCCCCGGGCCGGGCGTTGGTCCGGGTCGGACAAGGTCGAATGCGGACTCCACGCCTGAGATGGCGAAGGACCAGGACGAGCTCTACGGACTGACCATTCGGGGCACCGACCGGGTGATGCCCTTCATCAACCCCTACCGGACCCACGGCGAGCTCAGCGAGGTCGAGCAGCAGAAGCTGGACCGACCGCCGTTGGATTGCGTCGACTCCATCATCAACGTCTATTCCAAAGAGGGACCGTCGGCGATCGCCAAGATCCCCGGCGAGATGGAACGGCTCAAGTGGGCCGGGATCTACCCCCAGAAGCAGGGCGGCGACGCCTTCATGATGCGGATCAAGATCCCCGGGGGACACCTGACCGCCGCCCAGTTACGGGAGATCGGGGTGGTGGCCGACGCCTTCGGCGAGGGACCCGACGGCACCGAGAGCCGGGTGTTCGGCTCCAAGTACGCCGATCTCACCACCCGGCAGTCGGTGCAGATCCACTGGATCCGCATCGAGGACATCCCCCGCATCTGGCGCCGGTTCGCCTCGGTCGGGCTCACCACCATCCAGGGATGCGGCGACGGCTCCCGCAACGTGCTGTGCTGCCCGGTGTCGGGGGTCGACGCCGACGAGGTCTTCGACGCCTACCCAGTGGTGAAGAAGGTCTCGGACTTCTTCACCGGGAACCGGGAGTACGCCAACCTCCCCCGCAAGTTCAAGATCTCCATCACCGGCTGCGTGGAGGACTGTGCCCAGGCTGACATCAACGACATCGGCCTCTGGCCGGCCCGGGCCGACGACGGGACCCTGGGGTTCAACCTCCTGGCCGGCGGCGGACTCTCCGACGGCGAACGGATGGCCTCCGACCTCGACGTGTTCGTCCGCCAGGATCAGGCCGTGGAGATCTGCCGGGCCATCGCCCAGACCTTCGGGGAGCTGGGCAACCGCGAGAACCGTGGTCTGGCCCGGATGCGTTATCTGGTCCAGGAGTTGGGCCCGGAGGGGTTCCGGGCCGAGGTGACCGCCAGGACCGCATTCGAGCTGATTCCGGCGGGGGAGTCGCTCACCCGCCGCTACCGCGGCGATCACGTCGGCGTCCATCCCCAGAAGGAGGACGGACTCTTCTACGTCGGGTGCTCGGTTCCGGTGGGTCGGATGAACGGCCCCGAGATGGTGGAAGTGGCGCGGCTGGCGGAGACCTACGGGGACGGCACCATCCGCATCTCCACCGACCAGAACTTCACCCTCACCGGGGTCCCCGGGGACAAGGTCGAGCAGCTCCTCGCCGAGGACATCCTGACCAAGTACTCCCCGTATCCGGGACCGTTCTCCCGGGGGGTGGTGGCCTGCACCGGGACCGAGTTCTGCCGGTACGCCATCGTCGAGACCAAAGAGCGGGCGGTGAAGTGGGCCCGTTTCCTCGACAAGGAGCTGGCCGGGGAGCCGGTCGGCGCCCCCCCGACGCCCAACGGATGGTCGGGACCGAGGGAGGATGCCGGCGTCATCCGTATGCACTTCTCCGGGTGCTCGGCCAGCTGCGCCCAGCCCCAGATCGCCGACATCGGATTCCGGGGGGCGACCACCCATGTCGGCACCCACCTGGCCGAGGCGGTCGACATCGGGCTGGGGGGATCCCTCGGCGCCGCCCCCGGATTCATCGACTGGGTGGAGGGCGCCCGTCCGGTCAACGACGTACCCGACGCCCTGCTCCGGCTGGTCCGCCGCTACCAGTCCGAGCGGCGCCCGGACGAGCCGTTCTACAATTGGGCCCGGCGGGTACCCAACGACGACCTCCGGGTCACGCTGGGCGAAGCCGGGACGGGTACCCCCGTCCTGTTGACGACCAAACCGGAAGCGCGGGTCAAATGAAGGGCTACGGGATCCGGGGCGAGATCAACGGGATCGCCGAGCCCCCCGGGAAGACCTGGTTCTGGGAGCTCGAAGCCGGGGTGATCGAAGCCGACCGGTGCATCCAGTGCGGGACCTGCGTGGCCGTCTGCCCGTCGAATTCCATCGGCATCGGCGAGGACACCTTTCTGCCCGAGCTGGTGAAGATGTGCACCGGCTGCTCGTTGTGTTGGGATTTCTGCCCCCGGGGCGGGCTCCGCTACGAATCCGCCTGGCCACCCTCGACCCCGATGGCCGACGAGGCCCCGGTCAACTTCGTGGAACGGCCCGACGCCGCCGATCCCTATTGGAAGATCACCGGCGGCCCCCCCGGCGACGGTCTGGGGGCGGTCCTCGAGTCCTATGCGGCCCGGGCCGGGAGCCGGTCGGACTTCGTCCAGGACGGCGGGGTGGTCACCGCCATCCTGGTGGCGGCGCTGGCCGGCGGCGAGATCGACGGGGCGTTGGTGACCAAGCCCAGCTCCGACCCCGACGAGCCCTGGAAGGGCGTGTCCCACCTGGCCACCACGGCCAAGGAGATCGTCGACGCCGCCGGCAGCTACTACAACCAGACCATGGCCCTGGCCGAGCTCGACCTGACCAAGTACGACCTTCCCCCCAATCCCCGGATCGCGGTGGTGGGCACCCCCTGCGAGATCCAGGGGATCCGGGCCATGCAGTCCCGCCGGTGGGAGACCGGGGTGCACCGGGTCGACGCGGTGGTCCTGACCATCGCCCTGCTGTGCACCAAGAGCTTCGACTACCAGGGCCTGATGTTGCGCCTGCTGCGCGACGACCGGGGCATCGACCTCGAGCGGGTCAGCAAGGTCGACGTGATCCACGGTCGGATGATCGTGGAGTACCGCGACGGCGAAGTGGCGGTGGACGAGCCGGTGAAGGCCTTCCACGGCGCCGCCCTCAAGGGTTGCGACGAGTGCGCCGACTTCCTCGGCCGCGGCGCCGACCTGTCGGTGGGGAGCGTCGGTTCGATCGAGGGGTGGAGCAGCATTCTGGTCCGGACCGAGCGGGGCCGGATGGCGGTGGACAACGCCCGGGGCCGCCTCGACCTCCGGGAGCTCGACAATCCCGATGCGTTGGTCAAGTTGGATGCCTTCGACAAGCGGATCGCCTTCAAGAGCCTGCAGCGCAAGTTCGATCCCGATGCCCCGCTGTTCATCGACTACGAAGAGCACCTTGCCAATTACAGTGGCACCGACCGAGCGCCGGCCCAAATCGACCGTTGACCAGCACCCCGGCAACGGGCAGGGGCCCGATCTCCAAAGCCCGGGCATCCCGGGTGGCGATGTGGGTAAGGTGTGGGCAATGACAATCGTCGAGCTCGCGGGGGGCGCTCGATTGGCTCTTCCTGAAGAGCCGGTCGAATTGAAGGCCGGGCTGCGCGACGCCCTCCTCGAAGGCCAGGACTGGCGCGAGGGCCTCAGCGATGACATCTGCATCGGAGTCTGGCTCTGGGGCGAGTGGCAGCCGACGTTGGAGCCGGCCGGCTTCAGCCGGGACGAGTTCGTCGACGTAGTGACCGAGTACCGCCGCGAGCTCTGGCTCTGGTTGGTCGGCGATCGGGTCTGGGCCCAGTTCGTCTCCGGTCTGGCCGGACGGGTGGCCCGACGGGTGCCGGCGCTGGCCTCCGCGGAGCCAACCGACACCGCCGACCACTAGCCCGACCCGAGCGCGGCCCGGCGACGGAGATGGAGAAGTTGATCTACCTCCTGTGGGGCGACGGCGCCCCGGGGTCAGGAGACGCATTGCGGTCGCGACTCCTCGGGGACACCACCCGGCAGCTGTTGGAGGCCGACGTCCGGGGTCTCGGGATCAACGTCCACGACGCCGAAGCGGCATTGGCACCGTCGCCGGCCCCCTCGCCGGAGGGCGAACCGCCCCACGTCGCCGAGGTATCGGTCTGGCTCGACTGCTACGAGCGGCGGGACCGGGTGGAGACCGCCCTTTCAGAGCTGGGGCTCCGATCGGCCGGGTACCTGGTGGTCGAATCCATCTACGACGACTACGGCACCACCGAACACGCCGGCCCGAGGGACTGGGAGGACGGGACGAGGTCCCCGGGGGTATTGACGGTGGCCCTTATCCACCGCCCTTCCGGGCTCGGTTACGCCGAGTGGATCCGGCGGTGGCACGGTACCCAGTCCCCGGTCTCCGGCGAGCTGCAGCCCCGCACCCGCTACGTGCGCAACGAGGTCGTCCGGCCGCTGAGCGACGATGCTCCCGACATCGACGGGATCGTCGAGGAGGCCTGGCCGTCGACCGGACACGTGGTCGACCCGATGCTGTTCTTCAACGCTGCCTCGCCGGAGGAGTTGAGCGCCAATGTCTCCCGGATGATCGAGAGCGTCACCGCCTGTCTGGACCTCGATCGGCTCCGGAGCGCCACCATGAGCGAGTACCTGATCAAGTCGCTCCGCTGAGGGACCGGCGTCTGACGCCACGTAAAGGGATTCGCCTCCGGTCGTGGGTGTGGGGTCGACGCTCCGGGTGATGGCTCGCCGTCCTCGACCCGTTTCCGACCAGGGATGGGCCGGGGGAATTCCGCTATATTTCGGCGAAGCCTCAGACCGAACAACTGAACAACCGAACAACTGGCGTCGCTGCCTTCCGGATTTCGTAGCAGAGAGCGGAGAGTCGGCGTCGGGAGGGAATCATGTTGAGTGGGACAGCGGCGCGGCAATCCCGGTGGGTCCGGCGCCTGTCGGTGATGGTTTCGATGGTGAGCGTGGCGGCACTGGTGATGGCCGGGTGCACATCCAGCGCCACGACTTCCACCACCTCCACTGCCGCACCGCAAACCCCTCAGTCGTCGGCCATCGCCACCATCGTCCAGAAGGCCATGGCCACCTATCAGCTTCCGGCCGTCATCGTCCGGGTCACCCAGGGCAACAAGGTGCTGAGCACCCAGGCATTCGGCAGTTCGCAGGACGGGGTGCCGGCGACGGTGGACATGCATTTCCGTAATGGCGCGGTCGCCTTTGCCTACGTCAGCACGCTGCTCATGGAGTACGTCGATCAGCACAAGGTCACCCTCGACGAGACCATCGACCATTGGCTTCCGAGCCTGCCGGAGTCCAATCAGGTCACGCTCAGGATGCTGACCAATCAGACCACCGGGTATCCCGACTTCGAGACGGACCCAGCATGGCAGGCGGCCTACATCAACGACCCGTTCCGCATCTCCCCCTACCAGGAGCGGCTGAACTACGCGTTCGACCGTCCGATGCAATTCGCGCCCGGGACGAACTGGAGCTATTCCCACACCAACTTCATGATCCTGGGCCAGATACTCTCGATGATCGGCAAGGCACCACTGGCTACGCTTCTCCAGCGCAATGTGCTCGGCCCCATGGGACTGACCCAGACGGCGGCCTCCACCACCTCGTACATCCCGAGCCCGGTCCTGCACTCCTACGATTCCGAGCGCCGGACGGCCCTCGGGATCCCGTCGCCTACCCCGTTTTACGAGGAGTCGACGTACTGGAACCCGGCGTGGGGGACCCCCGACGGAGCTGCGGAGACCACCACCATCTTTGACCTGGCCACCACCGCGGTGGCGGTCGGCACCGGGAAGCTGCTGTCGGTCTCGAGCTACCACGCCATGACCGATTCGAAACTGATCGGATTCGGTCAGAATCAAGCCACCTGCGGGGGCTCGTGCTTCACCCAGGTGAACGGCTACAACTACGGCCTCGGCATTGTCCGTTCGGGACCCTGGATCCTGCAGAACCCGCTGCTCAGCGGGTACAGCGCCACCGAGGCCTACCTGCCCTCGCAGAAGATCTCCATCTCGGTGGCCGTCACGTACTCGCCCGGGGCATTCGACTGCGACGGCAACTACGCCAACTCGAGCGACACGCTCTTCCGGCTGATCGGTGCCTACGTGGCGCCGACCAATGCCCCGCCAGTGTCACCCAACACCAAACCGGCCACCGGGTGTCACTGAATCTCCCACCCAGCTCGGCCCCCAGGCCTGATCGCAGGGTGGAGCTGCGTACAACCCGGCGCTGATCCGAGGTCGTTCACCGGCAGTGGAACGCCTGGCATCCACCCGTCGGGCTGCCATCGGGCCGAATGCGGGCACAAACCGCGCGGGTAGGGTGCGCCAATGGCACTGTCAATCGGCATCGTCGGCCTTCCCAACGTGGGGAAATCAACCCTGTTCAACGCCCTGACCCGCAACGACGTGCTGGCGGCCAACTACCCGTTCGCCACCATCGATCCCAATGTCGGGGTGGTGGCGGTGCCCGATCCCCGCCTCGATCGCCTGGCCGAGCTGTTCGAGAGCAAGGAGATCGTCCCGGCCACCGTCACCTTCGTGGACATTGCCGGGATCGTCAAGGGGGCGTCGGAAGGGGAGGGTCTCGGCAACAAGTTCTTGGCGGCCATCCGGGAGAGCGACGCCATCTGCCAGGTGGTGCGGGTGTTCACCGATCCCGACGTCATCCACGTGGACGGCCGGATCGACCCGGCCGACGACATCGCCACCATCAACACCGAGCTGATGCTGGCCGATCTGCAGACGATCGACAGTCGGCTGGTCAAGCTGGCCAAGGAGGCCCGCAAGCAGGCCGATCTGGTTCCGGCGGTGAGGGAGGCGGAGAAGGCCAGGGAGATCCTCGACTCCGGGCGAACCATCGCCTCGGCGGTGGCGGCCGGCGAGGTCAACGCCGACCTGCTGGCCGATCTGCACCTGCTGAGCGCCAAGCCGTTCATCTACGTGTTCAACGTCGATGAGGGAGCGCTGGACGACCAAGGGTTGCGAAAGGAGCTGGCGGCGCTGGTGGCCCCGGCGGAATCGGTGATCCTCTGTGCCCAGATCGAGGCGGAGGTGGCATCTCTCGACGCCGGGGATGCGGCCGAACTGCTGGCCAGCTACGGCCAGAACGAATCGGGACTGGTGCAGCTGGTCCACGTCGGGTTCTCCACCCTCGGCCTCCAGACGTTCCTGACTGCCGGCCCGAAGGAGTCGCGGGCCTGGACCATCCACGTCGGGGACACCGCCCCGCAGGCGGCGGGGACGATCCACACCGACTTCGAGCGGGGGTTCATCAAGGCGGAGATCGTCAGCTATGACGACCTGGTCGAAGCCGGATCCCTGGCCGCGGTGCGGGCGGCGGGCAAGGCGCGGGTGGAGGGCAAGGACTACGTGATGCGCGATGGCGACGTGGTGGAGTTCCGCTTCAACGTCTAGGGACGGGTCGTGGTCGGGGAGGATCGGGGCTGCCCCCCAGGTTTGGGTCAGGCCGGTCGGGGGTAGACCGGCTGCGTCGAAGAGTTCACCCAATCGGAGGACCACCGTGACCAATACCAGTTCCGCCGCCGGTGAGCAGGCCGCAACCGCCCTGCCGCGACGGGGCCGTCAACTAGGCGTAGCCTGGTCCTGATGGATGATGCCCAGGGGCCCGGTCAGCCTCATAGAGGCGAAGGGGCAGAAGAACAAGTAGAGGGGCGCTATGCCGTGGGCGCCCGACTCGGCCAGAACGGACCGGGGGTCCAGACCTTCAGCGCCACCGATCGGTGGCTGCACCGCCCGGTCATCATGGTGTTCGACACCGGATCCGGGGGGCGGGCCCTCACCAAGACCTGCCAGTCGATGGCCCGAGTCTTCAGCCCCAATCTGATCGACATCTACGATCGCGGCGGCAACGCCTCCTACCGTTTCGTTGTCTGCGAGCACCCGGCTACCACGGTGGCAGCGCTCGTGCAACAGCCCGACAGCCGCCTCTGGAACGAAGGTCTGGCCATCGCCACCGCCAAGCAATTGGCCGTGGCTCTTTCCGACCTGCACCGCAGTGGTGTCGAGACCCGAGGTCTCCACCTCGGTTCCATCGGGATCGACGGAAGCGGAAGGGTGCGCCTGAGCCCGTGGCCCCTGGCGGAGTCTCCGGCTTCGGGCGATGGATCGACGGCGCCCATGGGCGAGCTCGATCTGGTGGCTTGGGTGCTCGAATCGGGAGCGTATCCCGCCGGCTCGCGTATCTCGCCGACCACCGCCGGCCTGGCGGCTCGGCTGCGGGAACGGTCACGTGAGGGTGCGGGCCTCACCCTCGACCAGCTCCGGGCGGCTCTCGGCAGACTCGAGCCCTCGGTGTACGACAGGGCAACCGGAGAGGTGCCGGCCGTCACGGGTTCGATGGCCGCCACCGGGGCGGAAGCCGCCACGGGAATGGTGTCCGCCACCGCCACGGCGGCGACCAACCGGGCCGAAGCCGCCACCGGAATCGTGCCCGCCACCGGCGCGGTGGCGTTCGGCCAAGACGTCCAAGCTCACATCTACCGGCGGCGGCGACGTCGCGCCCGTTGGCCCTTGGCCGCCGGCGTCGGTTTCGCGGGCCTGGTGGCCTTCTTGGCGGTCAGCCTCGGTTCTTCCAGTTCTCCGTCACCGGCCGCGGCCACCACCAACGGGGCCGGCGCCTGCGTTTCGACCACGAAGGGCTGTCCGACCGGCGCCGCTTCGCAGTCTCCCACCACCACCACCACGACGACCGCCCCGGTGACCCCGGTCACCACACCGGACTCGGGGTCCGGGATCGATGTCGCCGCCGCCGGGGCAACCACCACGACGACAACCGAACCTTCCCCGACGACCACCACCACGACGACGACCGTCGCCCCCTCGACGACGACCACGACCGCTCCGGAGTCGACGACAACCACCACCGCGGTTCCCTCCACCACCACGACGACGGCGCCGGCCCCGGCAACGCCAAACGGACAGAGCGCTCCGGCCGCTCCCTAGCGCGCCTGCACCCCACCCGATTGGGTGGGGTGCAGGGACGGAATCAGCTTTCAGGGGCGGCCCGAGGGTGTTACCTCAATCCCGCCCGGGTGAACCGGGTGATCCTCGCAGATCCCCGGCCTCCGCACAGAGGTCGCTAGAAGTAGTGGCGCCTTCCGCCGACCTCTCGACCGATGGTTCCGAGGAGCAGCAGGATGAGACCAATGACGAGGACCAGTATTCCGAGTGACCAAAGAATCGGAATACCGACGATGAATCCGATCAGCATCAGAACGAGCCCTACGATAATCATTCATCCCTCCTTGTTGATGTTGTGACTCATTTGTCCCCCCCAAGAGCTCGGACCAAACATGCCGAACCCGAAGTCGGACCATTGAGGACATCTGGCTACTGTTGGTCCATGGTCTCCCACCCCAGGCGGCGAACGCCGCGCCGACCCCCGATCGCCGGCGTCATCGGATGACAAGTGACGTCGCCGTCCGGGTGTCGGGGCTGAGCGTGGTGCGGGATGGCACCGCGCTCATTGAGGACATCAACTGGGAGGTCCGTACCGGCCAACGGTGGGCATTGCTCGGTCCCAACGGCTCCGGAAAGACAACCCTGCTGCGAGTGGTCGGCTCGGCGCTGTGGCCCACCGGCGGGACGGTGGAGATCTTGGGCGAACGTTTGGGCCGTGTCGACATGCGGGTCCTTCGCCAGCGGATCGCCACCGTCAGCGCGGCGATCAGCCGGTCCCTCCGGCCGCAGCTTTCCGCCCTCGAAGTGGTGCTGACCGGACGGTACGCGGTGCTCGAGACCTGGTGGAACGAATTCTCCGAGGCCGATAAGGCTGAGGCCGACCGCCTCCTTCGGCTGGCCGGGTTTGGCGGTGACGCGTTCGATGGACGGCAGTTCGGATTGCTGTCCGAAGGGGAGCGCCAGCAAGTGTTGCTGGCCCGGGCGTTGATGGGCCAACCCGAACTGCTGCTGATGGACGAGCCGGCTGCCGGTCTTGACTTGGGAGCCCGGGAGCGGTTGGTTCACCAATTGTCGGTGCTGGCCGACGACCCCTCGGTCCCGGCGCTGGTGCTGGTGACCCACCACGTGGAGGAAATACCCCCGGGGATGACCCATGCCGCCCTCCTCCGTGACGGCCGGATGGTGGCGGCGGGACCGGTAGAAGGGGTACTCACCAATAGAGTCGTATCGGATGCGTTCGGTATCGATGTGGTCGTGGAGCGCACCGACGGCCGGTGGTCGGCACGGGCCGTTCACCAGTGAGAGATTCAAGGAGTAGCGATGGCAAAAGCCCAGGTAAACACCGACCTCGATGAGCGGGACGTGGCCGATTTCTGGTTCGATCCCCTCTGCCCCTGGGCGTGGTTGGCATCACGCTGGATACTCTCTGCCTCCGAGGTGCGCCCCATCGACGTGCGCTGGCACGTCATGTCCCTGGCCTACCTCAACTCGGAGAAAGACGATCTCCCCGAGGAGTATCGCCGACGGCTCAGAGATGCCTGGGGACCGGTTCGGGTCGTCATGGCCGCCCGAGAGGCCTTCGGCGACGAGGTCCTGTTGCCGCTGTACACCGAACTGGGCAACCGTTTCCATCTGGAGGGCAAGCCCAAGGACCGGGCCACGATGGAGGAGGCCCTGACGGCCGCCGGGTTGCCGATCAACCTGGCCGACGCGGCAGACAGCGAAGACTTCGACAAGGCGATCAAGATCTCCCATCACGAGGGCATGGATCAGGTTGGCTACGAGGTCGGTACCCCCGTCATCAGTGTGAAGGGAGTGGCGTTCTTCGGTCCGGTCGTCACCCCGGCGCCGAAAGGCGAAGCCGCCGGCGTGTTGTGGGACGGGGTGCTGGCGGTGGCAGGGACGGATGGATTCTTCGAGCTGAAACGGTCACGCGACCGGGACCCAGATTTCAGCTGATCGCCACCGGGCGGTCAGCCACGATCAGGAGGCGAGAGCTCCCGCATCGTTCGGTGCGCCGATGGCGGCAAGTAATTCGGCGTCGCGCTCGTAGCTGAGCAGCGTTGAGGCGCTGGCGGTGTCGATCCACCGGATCTCGTCCACTTCCTCGCTCACCTCGAACCCGACGTCCGTCTTCACCGTCATCAACCAGTAGGCGACAATCTTCTGGCGGTCCTTGCGGTCACGGTATTCGGTATGACCGAGGAACCGACCCAGCCGGCAGATCAGGCCCGTCTCTTCGAGGACCTCGCGGAGGGCACACTCCTCCAGCGTTTCGCCCTGTTCGAGCTTTCCCTTCGGGAAGGACCAGTCCTCTCGGGCCGGTCGATGCACGACAGCCACTTCCATCTGCCCACCGGTCTTGCGCACCACCAGCCCTCCTCCTGCCCTGACAATGTCGTTTTGGCTCGACTGGAGAGTGAGGCCTCGGCTACTTCCCACGAAGGCGACTCTACCGCCATGGACCCGGAATTATGCGCTTTCGCACCAAAGATTTCTCGGAATCCGATCGTCCGTGGCGTTGTAGCCTTTCTTTCTATGTCGGATCAAGCGCTGGACGAAGCCGCGTCAGCGGGTGATGACGTCGAGGTCGAGTGGCAGTTCGACGCGATCGACCTCCGACCGGTCGAACGATGGCTGGCCGCACTTCCGGGTGCGCCGTTCGGGGCAGATCCGGCCGCACCCTCGTTGACCGCGCTGGCCAAACCGGCAATCCGCCAGGTCGATCGTTACCTGGACACCGAGGATTGGCGGATCGGGCGAGCCGGGCTCGTCCTCCGGACCCGGCGAAAGGGACGCCGGGAGGAAGCAACCCTCAAGGACTCGCGTCCGGCGGACGCCAATGGCCTTCGCCGCCGTCTCGAAGTCAACGAATCGCTGCCCCCCGAAGGAGTTGCTGCGCTTGACACCGATGGCCCAGTGGGCGGGCGCCTCCACGCGGTCGCCGGCAACCGCCCCCTCCACCAGGTGTTGGAGATCAGGACCCGCCGCCGGGCATTCTCGCTCCGGATAGACGGCGAAGACGTGGCCGAGTTGGCCCTGGACGAGACCACCATCGTCGGCGATTCCGGCGCCCGACCCGCCCATCTCCGGCGAGTGGAGGTCGAGGTGGTGCACCGTTGGGTGGAAGCCCTCGAGCCGGTGGTGCGGGATCTCCGTGACGCCTGCGGCTTGCGAGCCGCGGCGCTGTCGAAGTTCGAGGCAGGGCTGTTGGCGCTGGGGATCTCCATCCCGGGTCTGCCCGATCTCGGCTCGACGGCGGTCACCCCCGAGTCGACGATGGGCGATCTCGCCTACGCCATCCTGCGCCGCCATTTCGGCGTGCTTCTGGCCCGGGAGTCAGGGACCCGGCTCGGGGAGGATATCGAGGAGCTCCACGACATGCGGGTGGCGACCCGGCGCCTGCGTGCCGCCATCGATCTGTTCGTTGGGGTATTGCCGGTTCGGATCGGAGGTATCCGGAAGGAGCTCGGATGGCTGGCCGCGGTATTGGGTGAGGTGCGCGACCTCGATGTCCAACTCGAACACATGGACAACATGGGGGAGTGGAGTATCGCCTGGGCCACGTCGGAGGTCATCGAGGATCCTCTGGTCCACCTCCACCAGCTGCTGGTCGACCAACGTCTCGAGGCGCGCCATCAACTGCTCGAGGCTCTCGACTCCGTCCGTTACCAGCGGTTGGTGAAGGGGCTTACCTCCCTGGTGATCCAGGGCCCGGCGCGAAGGTCAGCGGCCGCCGGGGTGCCGGCAGCGACCGCAGTCACCGACCTGGTGGCGCAACGGCACCGGAGCGTGCTCAAGGGAGCGAAACGGGCCAAGAAGAGCGGGGTGGCCGCCGACTACCATCGGCTGCGCATCCGGGCCAAACGCCTCCGCTACTCCCTCGAATTCACCTCCGGACTCTACGACGGGAGCACCGACCGCTTCGTCCGGCGGATGGCCCGGCTCCAGGATGCCCTCGGCCTCATGCAGGACGCAGAGGTCGCCACCGAGCAGTTGTTGGGCATCACCCGCGAACACGGCTCCGAGCTTCCGCCGTTGACCATCTTCGCCATGGGGAGCGTCGCCGAGCGTTACCGGGACGAGGCCGCCGACCTGTTGGCATCGATGTCCCGACGCTTGAAGGTGCTCGACGGCAGCGAGTGGATTGCCCTCGAAGACCTGATGGCCGCCCGCCACCAAGAGGCCTTGACCAATCTGCCACCCCCCCGACCGAGAACCCGGCCGACTCCGAGGCCGGCGACCACCCCGGCACCAGACCTCGCGGTGGCTGGGCCAGACGAGACGCAGGTGGCCCCCGACGGCGTGGCGGTCGTCGCCCTCGCCGCCCTCCCTGATGAGGTGGATCCCTTCGGCGCTGACGGGGATGCCGAGTCGGAGGACGAGGCCGACAGGACGGTGGAGGGCGGTGTGGCGCTGGTTGCCTATGGGCCCCCTCCGGCCGCACCGACCGAACCGGAGGCCGACCCGCGTTTTCGTCAGGCGCCAGGCCACGTCGGCGAAGGCTGATCGGGCAGCGGACATAAGTCCAGGTCGAGGCCGGAATCCTGGCGCCTCGGCGCTGATCGGCTCGAGGGTCGGCCGGTGGTCGGTGGCCAACGGGAATCCTGACCGGAGCCGTTGTCCCCGGGAGGCGGTTACGACCCGGCGACGTGCTGGAGTGCGCCGTTGGTTGACGCTTTTGGGGTGGCGCTGACGGTTCAGATCGCCGTTGCCCGCAGGCGGAGGCCGGGCGGCACGGGTCTCGACCTGCACTATCGGAAATCGTTTGAGCGCGGCGGCCGAACGGTGTACAACAGTGCCAGCACATACGGAGGAGGCCGTGGCGGACACCTTGGTGTTCCATGTCGGCATCGTCATTCTCCGACCATCCACCACTGCGGAAAAGCCTGTCGTTAGGGTTTTTCAGGAGAGAAGGTAGGTCGAGGAGTTGACGCTCATGATCGTTGTGGTGATCCTCGTGCTGGCATGGGGGGTGATTCTTGGCCCCTCGTTGTTCCGGCGACGATCCGAACATGGAGGTGGAGTCAGTTCCATCTCCCACTTCCACCGTCAGCTGCGGGTGTTGGAGCAGACGCGGGGGGAGCCGATCGTCTTCCCGGCCTTCCGTCTCCAGTCGGTACCCGGGCAAGGGATTCCCGAAGCATCGAACCTCGGCGACCTCCCCGCCAGACCAGTGCTCACCGTGGTCGGGGCTAAAGAGCTTCCTCGCCCCGCTCTGGCCTTCTTGGGGGAGGCCATCGCCCCCGAGGAGCCCA
>DATARI010000200.1:0-30263 GCA_036264255.1 Acidimicrobiales bacterium
CGAGGGGGGACTTGAACCCCCACATCCTTTCGGACACAGGAACCTGAATCCTGCGCGTCTGCCAATTCCGCCACTCGCCCGAGCGACCGAATGAGATTACCCGAAGAACCCGAGCCCTCCTACCAGGGCATTCGTAACGAAGCCGGCCGACCTCGGGGAGGTTTCCCCCCTTGCAGTCCCGGAATAGAAAAGAACCGGCCCTACCTCCGGGTGCGGTGTTGGCACAGATAGGCTGTGCCCAGCATGGGACTTCAGAAGTTCGAAGGGCGCCTTGAGCGCATTGTTGATGGCACGTTCTCCAAAGCCTTTCGGGGTGAGTTGCATCCTGTGGAGATCGGCCGTCGACTCACCAGAGAAATGGACCTCCGGCGTCGGCTGGGCGTCCATGGCCTGATCGCGCCCAATTACTTCGAAGTGGCCCTGTCCCCGGCCGAATTCGCCCGGTTCGAGAGCTTTATCGACGCCCTGGTCCGGGAGTTGGAGGAAGCCGCCCGTGAGCATGCCCGGGCCGAGGACTATGTGTTCGTGGGCCCGGTAACCGTCACCGCGGTGGAGGATCCCGGCCAGCGGCGAGGCCGCTTTGCCATCCTGTCCGAGGTCCGCGAGGGCCCGGCCGGCCTGTCGGCGGCGTCCATCGTGCTGGCCGACGGCGACCGAATCGTCCTGGGTCCCGAGCCGATCACCATCGGTCGGCTTCCCGAGAGCACCGTCGTCGTCACCGATCCCAACGCCAGCCGGCGTCACGCCGAGATCCGGCGGGTCGGGAACGACGTGGTGGTGGTGGACCTGAACTCCACCAATGGCACCCGGGTCAACGGTGCCGGCATTCAGGAGCGCAAGCTGGCTGATGGCGACGAGATCGTGGTCGGAACGACTTTTCTCCGATTCGAGACGTCGTGATGGCGGCGGGCTCCTGATTCCATATGCACCTGTTTCTCGTTTCGATTCCGGGGCCGACGAACAACACGCCCGTACTCCGAGCCCTCGAGTACGGCGTCATCCTGCTGCTGTGGCTGTTTTTCATGTGGGTGGTCCGCGCCGTGTGGGTGGAGGTCCGGCCACTGAAGAGAAAACGGCGCCGGGAGAAGGATGACGATCTCGACCCGGCGATTGCCGGCAAATCCCGGAAGGGCAAGCGTCTCCGGTTGCACGTCGTGCGCCCGGAAGAGCACACCGGACAGACCTTCGAGATAGGGGCCGAAGTCACCGTGGGGAGGGCGGCCGGCTGCGGGGTCCCGATCGACTACGACACGTTCGCATCGAACCTCCATGCGCGGCTGTTCCGGCTGGACGGGGACGTCTGGGTCGAGGACCTCGGTTCCACCAACGGCACCTGGGTGAACACCGAGCGGATCCTCGAGCGAACCCGGATCGAAAAGGGAGACTTGCTGCAAGTGGGCGGCACCGTCTTCGAAGTCGGCAAGTGACATGACCGTCCTTCGATCCGGTTCGGCCTCCGATGTGGGCTTGGTGCGGTCCACCAATCAGGATCTCGCCCTCGAAACCTCCAGCCTGTTCGCGGTGGCCGATGGGATGGGTGGCCACGCCGGTGGCGAGGTGGCATCGCGACTGGCCATCGACGCACTGACCGCTGCCTTCGGCCGCCAACCCACCGGGGTCGGGTTGGCCGAAGCGGTGACCGCCGCCAACTCGGTGGTGTGGGAGCACAGCCAAGAGAACGCCGACCTGCGGGGGATGGGCACCACGCTCACCGCGGTGGCCCTGGTCGACGAAGGCGGCCGTGATGTGCTGGCCCTGGTCAACGTCGGCGATTCCCGCTCCTACCGGTTCCACGACGGTGAACTCACCCAGATCACCAACGACCACAGCCTGGCCGAAGAGATGGTTCTCAGCGGCGAGCTGACCGCCGCGGAGGCGGCCTTCCACCCCCACCGTCACATCCTCACCCGCGCCCTCGGCGTTTCCCCTGACGTCGATGTGGACGTCTGGCGGATCCGGCCCATCCGGGGGGAGCGCTTCCTCCTCTGTAGCGACGGCCTGACCAACGAGCTCGGGAACAATCAGATCATCGAAGTGCTGTCGAAGGTGGCCGATCCCCAGGCCGCCGCCGACCTGCTGGTCCGGGCGGCCCGAACCCATGGCGGGAGCGACAACATCACCGCGGTGGTCGTCGACGTCGTGGTCGGGGACGAGGACACCGGTTCGGTCCCGGCGGTGGCCCCGATGTCGACCAAGTTCGTCGACCCGACCGGGGTGGCCGACGACGGCCAGGTGGCCGCCGCACCGATGGCGGTGCCGGAGATCAAGATCCCCGACCGACGGGATCGGCGACGGGCCAAGCGCAAGGAGCGACGCCGCAATCGTGGACGCCGGTTGATCACGCTCCGGACCCTTTTGTTCATCATCCTGTTCGTCGTCATCGTGGGAGCCGGGTTCTATTCGGTGCGCTGGTACAACACCAACAGCTACTACGTCGGTCTCAACCAGAAGGAGCTGGTGATCTACCAGGGCCGGATCGGTGGCTTCCTCTGGTACAAGCCGGTGGAGGTGCAGCGCACCGGGGTGACCACCGCCGATGTCGGGCAGACCTATCTGGGCGCCCTTCAGGCCGGGGTGGCGGAGTCGAGCCTGACCAAGGCGCAGAACTACGTGAACAACATCAAGCTCACCTCCACCAACTCCCCCACCACGGTGCTGCCAACCCCACAGACCTCGACGACGTCCAGCACGACGACGACCACCGCGCCGGGAACGCCCTGATGGAAAAGCGCATCCGCCGTCTGGGAATCTTCATGTTGCTGTGCCTGGTGGCCTTGTTCGTGCAGCTCAACAACATCCAGGTTCTCAAGGCCAACTCGTTGGCCACCAACCCGGCCAACCCCCGGGTCCAACTCATCGCCCGCAGCCAGACCCGGGGGGACATCATCTCCGCGGACGGGGTGACGCTGGCGTCGTCGGTGCTGGCCCCGCCGAAGAGCCTGTACAAGTACCAGCGGGTCTACAATCCGAACACTGCGGTCCTGTTCGCGCAGATCGTGGGCTACGACTCACCGAAATACGGCAACTTCAACGGAGTGGAGTCCGAATACAACAACTTCCTGGTTGCCCACAACCGACCGATCAAGTCGGTGCGCGACCTGTTGACCAACCAGACGGTGGTCGACAACGTCACCCTCACCATCAATTCCAACCTCCAACGCGAGGTGGCCCAGGCGGTCGACAACGGCGCCCCCGGGGTGAACGGGGCGGCGGCGGTGGTACTCGACCCCACCACCGGCGCCATCTTGGCGATGTATTCGAATCCGACGTTCGACCCGAACCCGTTGGTCTCGTCCAATCTGGATACCGAGACCGCCTACTGGAACGCCGAGAACAACAAGCAGCTGAACCCGGGCAACCCCCTTCGGGCCGGCACCTACAACCAGATCAACCCGCCGGGCTCCAGTTTCAAGGTAGTTACCACGTCGGCCGTGCTCCAAGGCCGCCCGGATCTGGCTGCCATGACCTACCCGGTGGTGTCCTCGATCCCGCTGCCCGACACTGGGAATCCTCCGCAAGTGCTGACCAACTACCAGAACGAACAGTGCGGCGGAAATCTCGAAGCCATATTGATCCAGTCCTGCGACGCCGACTTTGCCTTCATCGGCCAGCAGTTGGGAGCCACCGCGCTGGTCAACCAGGCTCAGGCGTACGGATTCAACCAACGGATTCCGCTCGACGTTCCCTCCGACACCGTGGCCCCCTCACAGATCGGATCGGTGGCGGATTTCTCTCAGTCAGGGTCGGCTGGCATTCCCGGTCTGATGAAGTCGGCCATCGGCCAGCAGACCGTGTCCGCCTCCGCTCTGCAGATGGCGATGGTGGCCGGCACCGTGGCCAACGATGGGGTGGAGATGACCCCCCACGTCATGGCCCAGATCCGCGACTCCCAGGGGAACCTGGTGGAGTCCTACACGCCGAAGCCGTGGCAGCGATCGATATCCAGTCAGTCGGCAGCCACCCTGACCACCTTCATGCAGGGGGTCGCCACCAGCGGTACGGCCGCCGGATTGTTCCCGGCGAGCTGGAACGTGGCGGCCAAGACAGGCACCGCGGAAGTCGGCCCCAACCTCTCGCTGACCACCGACTGGCTGATTGCCTTCGCCCCTAGCGGTGCGTCCAAGGTCGCGGTGGCGGTGGTCGTCCCGAATCAGGGAGCCCATCAGACGGGTGCAGGGATCTCGGGCCCGATCGTGGAACAGATCCTCCAGGACATCTTGGGAAACCAGACTCCAGCGAACGGAGGCGGCGGCCAGTGAGATCATTCGACAACCAGAATCGTAGGAATAGGCTTTGACCCACATGGACGAGTCCCAGGCACCCCGCGTCTTTTCTGAGCGGTACGAGCTGAACCACTTGATCGCCCGAGGCGGTATGGCCGAGGTGTACCGGGCCCATGACCGGCTCCTCGACCGTCCGGTGGCCCTGAAGGTCCTGTTCCCTGAGCTGTCGGTGGACCGGTCGTTCGTCGAGCGGTTTCGGCGGGAGGCCCAGGCCGCCGCCAACCTTTCCCACCCCAACATCGTGCCTGTCTTCGACTGGGGTGAGGACTCCGGGGCCTACTTCATCGTCATGGAGTTCATCGACGGTCGGCCCCTGTCGTCCATCTTGAAGACAGCCGGCCCCTTGTCGGCGGACCGGGCGGCCGACATCGGCTCCCACGTGGCGGCGGCACTCGGCTACGCCCATAAGCACGGCGTGATCCACCGCGACGTGAAGCCGGGCAACGTGCTGATCACCGACGAGGGCCAGGTGAAGGTCACCGACTTCGGCATCGCCCGGGCCATCAATACCGAGGAGAGCCTCACCCAGACCGGCGCGGTGATGGGAACCGCCACCTACTTCTCTCCGGAGCAGGCGGAGGGGATCGGCGTTGACCCTCGCAGCGACATCTACTCGCTCGGCGTGGTGTTGTTCGAGATGGTGACCGGCCGCGCCCCGTTTCTGGGGGACACCCCGGTGGCGGTCGCCTCCAAGCACGTCCGGGACATCCCTCCGGTGCCCCGGGAGATCAATCCGTCGATCCCCCCGACCTTCGAGGCCATCATCCTGAAGTCGATGGCCAAGGACCCCGACCATCGCTACGCCACCGCCGAGGAGCTCCGGGCCGATCTGCTGCGCTTCAACGAGGGGCGCTCGGTGCTAGCCATGAACGACCCGACCGCGATGCAGGCGGCTCTCGGGGCGACCCAAGTGGTCGGCGCGGTGGCTGGCGCCGATGTCACCCAGGCCATCTCCGCCCAGACCCGCGCCGACGTGGTCGGACCCGTCGACAATGGCACCGGCGAGGGGAGGCGGGAACGCAACCGCACCCGAACCTACGTCATCATCCTGGTCGCCTTGCTGGTGATCCTGGCCATCGTCGGGGTTCTGCTGGCCCGCCAACTCGGGTACCTCGGAGGGGCGTCGTCGTTCAACCTGCCCAACGTGGTGGGAAAGCCGGTCGCCCAGGCGACCACCACCTTGAAGGGTGACGGTCTCACCGTGACCACCACCAACCAGGCCACCACCACCTACGCCGTCGGCACCGTGTTGAAGACGGATCCGGCGGCCGGCGCCCTGGTCAAGAGCGGGAACAACGTGACCCTGACCGTCGCCTCCGCACCGGTGGTGCCGAAGGTGACGGTGCCGGCGGGTATCACCAACACCGATGTGAATACCGCCGAGGGGCTCCTGACCCAGGCCGGGTTGCAGTTCACCGTCAAGAACACCCCCAACAATGCCCAGCAGGGCCAGGTGTTGAGCGCCGATCCGACTTCGGGAACGTCGGTCAACAAGGGATCCACTGTCACGCTGACGGTTTCCTCCGGACCCAACTCGGTCACCGTGCCGTCGGTGGCTGGTCTCAGTCAGACGGCCGCCGCCAACGTGTTGGGTAACCGGGGACTGAGTCTGAACGGCACGACGAACCAGACGTCGACGCAGTACCAGGCGGGCGTTGTCATCGGGTCGGAACCGGGCGCCGGCGCGTCGGTTCCCCCCAACTCCGGGGTGACCCTGATCGTTTCGTCGGGTCCGCCCGCTCCGACCACCACCAGTACCTCCAGCACGACGTCGACCACGACGTCCACCACCACGACGACCACCACGACGACCACCACGCCGGGTCTGCTCAAGCACTAGGGGCGTACCTAGACGCGAGCGGCGGAGGCCAGGAAGTTCGAGAGCAGCGACGGTCCCGACGGAGTGAGGATGGACTCGGGGTGGAACTGGACGCCCTCGATGGGCAACTCCCGATGGCGGAACCCCATGATCACCCCGTCGGAGGTGGTGGCAGTGACCTCCAACACCTCGGGCAGCGTGCCCGGCTCCACCACCAGGGAGTGGTAGCGGGTGGCGACGAACGGATCCGGGAGTCCCACGAACACCCCGGTGCCGTTGTGGTGGATGGAGGAGGTCTTCCCGTGCATCAAGGTGGGAGCCGGGACGATCTCCCCCCCGAACACATGGCCGATGGACTGGTGCCCGAGGCACACCCCCAGGATCGGATAGTCCCCGCCCAGTTCGGCGATCACCGACTCGCTGATGCCGGCATGCTCGGGCCGTCCCGGGCCGGGGGAGATGAGGAGGGCGTCGGGGGCTTCGGCCCGGATCCCGGCAATGTCGATCTCGTCGTTGCGGAAGACGACGGGATCGGCGCCGAGCTCGCCCAGCTCCTGGACGAGGTTGTAGACGAACGAGTCGTAGTTGTCGATGACCAGCACCCGGGGACCCATAGCCCCACCAGCGTATCGGCCGGTCCGGCGGGCCTTCCCCGGATCCAACCGGCCAAAAAGGATGGCTATCCTTGCGCCAATGGCAACCAAGGCCAAAGCCGGTCCCGGCCGGGCGACGAAGAAGGGACGGTCCGTCCGCGGTCGGACCACCCCCCAGGCTGAGCGCGAGCACTCCCGCAGCGACCGCTACACCCCGCCGATCCCGAAGAAGACCAAGGTCAGTCCCCGGTGGATGGGGGCGCTCATCATCACCCTCTTCCTGGCGGGGGTGCTGATCATCATCCTCAACTACGCCGGGGTGCTACCCGGAGGGGTCTCCAACTGGTGGCTGGTAGGTGCCATCGGCTCGATCTTCGCCGGCCTGATGGTGGCCACCCAGTACCGATAGCTCGGTTCCGGTCGCCTGTCGGCGATCCCGACGTCCACGCGAAGAACCGGCCCCGAAGGGCCGGTTCTCCTTGTACCTGCTTCACCCAGGCCCCGGCACAGGATGCCGAGGCGCACCGGGCGATCAGCCCAAACGCTCGATGATGGTGGCGTTGGCCATGCCGCCACCCTCGCACATCGTCACCATGCCGTAGCGGCCATTGGTGCGCTCCAGCTCGTTGAGCAGGGTGGCCGCCAACTTGGCGCCCGAAGCCCCCAGCGGGTGGCCGAGAGCGATGGCTCCACCGTTGACGTTGACCCGGTTCATGTCCGGGTGATGCTCCTTCTCCCAGGCCAGCACCACCGAGGCGAAGGCCTCGTTGATCTCGATGATGTCCATGTCATCGATGGTCAGCTTGGCCCGGTCGAGAGCGATCTGGGTGGCGGCGATCGGTCCGGTCAGCATCTTGATGGGATCGCTGCCCACCACCGCGAAGCTGTGGAACCGGGCCCGGGGAGTCAGCCCCAGTTCGTTGGCCTTCTCCTCGCTCATGATCAGGACGGCGGAGGAGCCGTCGGTGATCTGGGAGCTGTTGCCGGCGGTGACCCGCCCGTTCTCGGGGCGGAACGCCGGCTTCAGGTTGGCCAGCACCTCGACGGAGGAATCGGGACGGATGCCCTCATCGGCAGTCACCAGCTCGTCGGTGTCGACGCCGTTGTCGTCCTTGCTCGCCACCGGGATGATCTCCCGCTCGAACCGGCCTTCGGCGGTGGCCCGGGCGGCGTTCTGGTGTGACCGCACCGAGAACTCGTCGAGGTCCTGCCGGCTGATGTCCCACTGCTCGGCGATGAGCTCGGCGCCCTCGCCCTGACCGACCAGGCCGCCTCGCTCGGCGTAGCGCTGCATCACCCGGGGGCCGAACGGGAATCCGAGGTCGCGGACGACCGATGCGCCCATCGGGGTGCGGGTCATGACTTCGACCCCGGCGGCGATGACGATGTCATAGGCACCGGCCATCACGCCCTGGGCGCCGAAGTGGAGCGCCTGCTGGGAGGAGCCGCACTGGCGGTCGATGGTGGTGGCGGGTACCGACTCAGGGAACCCGGCGGCCAGGGCGGCGTTGCGACCGACGTTCAACGCCTGCTCGCCGACCTGCATGACGCAGCCCATGATGACGTCGTCCACCAGCGCGGGGTCAAGTTGGTTCCTCTCGATGAGAGCCTTGAGCGGCTCGGAAGCCAGGTCGGCGGAGTGCCAGTTGCGGAATTTCCCGTTGCGCTTGCCTCCAGCCGTGCGAACCGCATCAACGATCACAGCGTCCGTCATGTGGGGACTCCTCTCTTGGTCCGGCGGAACCTCTGCCTGCCGGCCATAGCTACTGTTGCGGACCCTCGCCGGGTCCGTCAACTGCATGGGCGGAAAACTTGACCGCCTGGTCAATATTCTATCCGGGAGATCGCCGGCGTCAACTCGCCCCGGGGTTTCCCCTGGATGCTGACCGGAATCCGGCCCTCGTATCGACGCCGATGCACCGTGCCGCTACGGTCGGCCGGGTGAGCAATCGAGTCAAGGACATGGATCGCTGGTTGGGCAACGGCGGGATGGAACTGATCGGAACCGTGGGTGGGTCGTTCGACGACTACGGAGTCGACGGGGAGGACCTCGGCTGGGTCGTCGGGGTGTTCACCCCGACACCACCGGCCTGCAATCCCCATGGCATCGTCCAGGCCGGGGTCCACAGCCTGCTGCTCGACGCGGCCATGAACTTCGGCATCAATGCCGCCCTCCCCGGACGTGACCGCACCAAGGCCACCCTGGAGATGAAGATCGAGTGCATGCGACCCGCCCTGTTGGGAGAGTCGTATCGGCTGCGAGGTGAGGTCGTCCGGATGGCCCGCCAGGTCGCCTATGGGGAGGCCACCGTGCGGGACCAGGAGGACCAGTTGGTCAGCCGGTCCACCGGCACGTTCATGCTGCACCGCCCGGAGGCGAGCAAGGCCTCCTAGCCACGAGGCGCCATCGGCGACCCCGGTGACCGCCGGAGCCCCGCAACACCTCGCCTTCGCGACGGGTCGACCCGACCGACGTCGCCGGCAACCGATACCGGCAATCGCCGACTGTCCGGGGGAGTGCGAGTTGATGGAAACGAGCGCGTTGGGCTTCGGGGTCTGCCGGGTCTGCGAAGGCCCCACCCAACCCGGATTCGGGCTGTGCTTTTGCTGCTCGACCTTGGTACGCCGATTGCGGATGCCGCTGGCCCCGGTGACCGCCGTTACCCCCTATCGGGTGGGCGACGAGATGCATCGGCTACTGCGCGGCTACAAGGACGCGTCGGAGGCGGAGGCCCGTTCGGCGCGAACCGCCCGGCTGGCCGGGCTCCTCTGCCAGTGGTTGGGGGACCACCAGGGCCGGCTGTCGGGAAGAACCGGAGGACCGTGGGACATGGTGGTCGGTGTCCCCTCGTCCCACCGACCGGGAGCACCGGTGGATGCGCTCGTGCAGGGGGTGCCGGCCTTGGCCCGAAAGCACCGACCGCTGCTGGTGGGGGGGACGGAGCCGACCGACCATCTGGTCGCCTCCCGGCGGGGGTTTGCCGTGGCGGCCGACCGAGAATCCAGGGATCGGACGAGAGGAGATCGCGCCCTGGTTGTCGACGACAGCTTCACCACCGGCGCCCGAGCCCAGAGCGCGGTGGCGGCGTTGCGGATGGCCGGGATCCGGGTGGCGGGGGTGCTGGTGGTCGGTCGGGTGGTGGCGCCGGAGACCGCCCCCTGGCAGGCGGCGTACTGGCGTTCGACTGAGGACCTGAGAAGCGCGGTCCGGGCCGGTCTGCGGAGGAGGCCCATCCCTCGTCCGCCGGTTCGATCACCTGACCTGGGGATTTGGGCGCAGCCTGACCCCTCTTATATAGTTGGTTGTTACAAGCAGATAACGGGTGGCAGCCAGGCGAGAAGATCCGCCGGCGGCCGTGAGCGGACGAGGCAGTAGAGATCCAGTGATGGCCACCAGCCGGACGATCGGCGGGACAATCGACAACCAGGCGAAGCCGGGACCGGCGGCGGCAACCGGCTCCAGCCGGGCGGTGGCCGCCGAACTCGAGCGAGCGCTCACCCAGGTGGCGCGGGCCGTTCTCCATCTTGGCGTGCCCCAGCACGCATTGGGCGAGGGTAAGGCGCTCGACAAATCCGGCTACTGGCTGCTGGTCCGGGTGTCCGAGCACGGGCCTATCCGGCTTTCGGAGCTGGCCGAAGCGGTGGGGCTCGACCTGTCCACGGTGAGCCGCCAGATGCGCAACCTGGTCCACGAAGGGTTGATCACCAAGGTGCCCGATCCCCACGACGGCCGGGCGTCGTTCCTGAGCCTTTCGCCCCGCGGCGCCGCGGTGCTCGAGTCGGTGTCCGAAGCCCGGCAACAGGCGTTGGCCGATGTCCTCACCGATTGGTCGGAGGAAGAACGGGCCACCTTGGCCACCGGGCTCTTCCGTCTGGCCTCCGGGTTGCAGACCCAGCAAAAAGGGGCCCGATGAGCATCGAGACACCGGCAAGGCCAGTGGACGGGGGGGACCCGTTGCCGGTCGGCCCACCGAATGCCGGTGCCGGACTGTCCCACCGGCAGATCCTCATCGTCTTCAGTGGCCTGATGCTCGGGATGTTCCTGGCCGCCCTCGATCAAACCATTGTCGGCACCGCCCTCCCCACCATCGTGAACAGCTTGCACGGCCTCAACCACATCAGCTGGGTGGTCACCGCCTACCTGCTGACCTCGACCATCTCCACCCCGCTGTACGGGAAGCTCTCCGACCAGCTGGGCCGTAAGGGGATCTTCCAGTTCGCCATCGTCATCTTCCTGGTCGGCTCGGTGCTGTCCGGCCTCAGCCAGAACATGGGGGAACTCATCGCCTTCCGGGGGATCCAGGGCATCGGGGCCGGCGGGCTGATGGCCATGGCCATGACGATCATCGCCGACGTCGTCGCCCCCCGGGACCGCGGTCGCTACCAGGGGTATTTCGGCGCCACCTTTGCGCTGGCGTCGGTAGCCGGGCCGCTGCTCGGGGGTGTCTTCACCGACAACCTGAGCTGGCGGTGGATCTTCTACATCAACATCCCCATCGGGATCGTCGCCCTCGGCGTCACCTCGGTGGTCCTCAAACTCCCGTTCCGCCGGCAGTCCCACAACATCGACTACTTCGGGGCGGTCCTGCTGATGGTGGCGATCACCGCCACGTTGTTGGTGACCGTGTGGGGCGGGACCCAGTACGGATGGGGATCGCCGGAGATCATTGCGCTGGGGATCATTGCGGTCGCCTTCATCACCTCCTTCATCCTCTGGGAGCGGAGGGCCTCCGAACCGATCCTTCCTCCCAGCCTGTTCCGGGTGGGCATCTTCCGGGTGTCGTCGGGGGTGAGCTTCCTGCTGGCCATGGTCATGTTCGGCGCCATCATCTACCTGCCCCTCTACCTTCAGCTGGTCGACGGGGTCTCCGCCCTGGTGTCGGGCCTGTTGCTGGTGCCGATGATGGTCGGGCTGCTGGCCACCTCCATCACCTCGGGCCAGATCGTCAGCCGTACCGGCAGGTACAAGATCTTCCCGATCATGGGTTCGGTGCTGGTGATCATCGGGATGTACCTGCTGTCCCGGCTGGGGCTGCACACTTCCCATGTGGTGATGAGCCTGTACGTGATCGTGCTCGGGGCCGGCATGGGCATGACCATGCAGCTCATGGTGCTGGCCACCCAGAACGCGGTGGCGCCCACCCAGATCGGGACGGCCACCGCCGCGGTCACCTTCTTCCGATCGCTGGGGGGTGCCTTCGGGACGTCGCTGTTCGGAGCCGTCTTCATCGCCGGGCTCGGCCACTGGATCCCGGTCCTGGTACCCGGGGCGGCGGGGAAGGCCATCCACGTCACCGGGAGCTTCTCGATGAGCCCCACCCAACTCCACGGCTTCCCGGTGGCGGTGCAGCACGGGATCCTGGAGTCGTTCGTGCGGTCCCTCCACACGATGTTCTTGGTCGGCGTGCCGATCGCCGCGGTCATGTTCGCCCTTACCCTGTTCCTCCGGGAGGTGAAGCTCCGCACCAGCTCCGGTCTGGAGCGGCCGAGTGAGGATGTGGCCATGGCCGGCGGCATGCCAGGTTCGGCCGATGCCGAACTCGACGGTGGGACCTTGGGAGCCGGCGCCGCCATCGGGTAGGGAGGCCCCCCGCCCGTATCCCGCGCCGGTGTACTAAACCAGAGACCATGCTGCTGCGTGTCTTCACCGAGCCTCAACAGGGCGCCTCCTATGACCAGCAGGTGCGGGTGGCCCAGCTCGCCGAGGAGCTGGGGTTCGATGCGTTCTTCCGCAGCGACCATTTCTTGACCATGGCTGACAACGACGGTCTGCCGGGCCCGACCGACGCCTGGATCACCCTGGCCGGCATCGCCCGGGAGACCAGCCGGATCCGACTCGGGACGCTGATGACGTCGGCCACCTTCCGGCTTCCCGGGCTTCTGGCGGTGGCGGTGGCCGAGGTCGACGCCATGAGCGGCGGTCGGGTCGAACTGGGTCTCGGGTCAGGATGGTTCGACGGCGAGCACACCGCCTACGGGATCCCCTTCCCGCCGCTCGGCGAACGGTTCGAGAGGCTCGAGGAGCAGTTGGCCATCATCACCGGCATGTGGGCGTGCCCGAGCGGGGATCGCTTCTCCTTCCACGGAGACCACTACCGACTGGAGGACTGCCCGGCGCTGCCGAAGCCGGTCCAGCGACCAGGTCCGCCGGTGCTCATTGGCGGCCACGGCCCGAAGCACACCCCCCGGTTGGCGGCGACCTATGCCGCCGAGGTGAATGTGCCGTTCGGCACCGCGGAGGACACCGCCGCCCAGTTTCGCCGGACGAAGACGGCCTGCGAGGCCATCGGGCGGGATCCCGCCACCCTGGCCTGTTCGGCCGCCCAAGTGGTGTGCTGCGGCCGGGACGACGCCGAAGTGGCCCAGCGGGCGGCGCTCATCGGTCGTTCGGTCGACGAGCTTCGCCAACATGGATTGTGCGGAACCCCGGAGGAAGTGGTGGAGAAACTGGCCAGCTTCGCCGCCCTTGGCACCGAGCGGATGTACCTGCAGTTCCTCACCCTCGACGACCTCGAGCACCTCGAACTGATCGGCCACGAGGTGTTGCCATCGGCGAACCAACTGGCCTGATCCCCGGTGCGCCGGGACCTGGATCAGCCCGGCGAGCCCGCCGTTGTCAGCTCTTCGATCCGCGCCAGGGTCTTCTCCATGTTGGAGCGGGTGGTTTCCGGCAGCTTCCCCAATTTCAGTAGCGGTCGCTGGCGGTCCCGGCTGATGTCCCAGCTCTCCCGCACCCGGGTCCCGCCCGCCACCGGTTCGAGCTCGTACCGCCAGATCCGGCCGGCAACGAACTGGCCCATCAGCCCTCCCGGTCGGGTCTGCCAAGCGACGAGACGGTTCTCCTCGAACTCGATCACGGTGCTGACCATCGAGTAGTTGATGCCGAGATGCATCGACATCCCGAAGCGGGAACCGAGAGCCAGACGCTGAGGTGGGTCACCCTTCGCCTTGATCACCGTGCCGGAACCGTCGATCTCGGGATGCCGGGCCACGTCGGCCACCAACTCGAAGATGGTGTCGGGCGGGGCCGGGATTACCCGCTCCACCGAGATGACGTTGCCTTCCATCTGCGTCCTCCGTCAGCTGCGCTCGCGATGGTGGTGGCGGAAGGAATCATCCGCCACCACCAGAGTCTGCAGCATGCACCGGCGGGTCGGGGCCGCGCCATTGCCCGGAAACGCGGATCTAGTGGTACTCCTCGTGCACCACTGAACGCCGACCGGCATTGTCAACGGCTTCCTGGTCGAAGGTGGTCCGGCGCCTGGTCCCCGACATCGCGGCGAGCACGATGGTGATCAGCAACCCGACGATGCCGATGATCATCAGGATCACCCCGATGGTCGAGAGCCGAAACCCGTGGGTCTGGGTCGTGGTGATCCCCCAATACAGCACGGCTCCCACTGCGAATGCCAAAATGCTGGCGACTAGGCCGCCTCCGTATCCTGCTCGCATCGTGTCTCCAATCCATCGTCTGACGGCATCCGAAGATTCCGCTTGCCTGGACGGCAGTAGTGACACTGAGCTACCCCGAACGTCGACGATGTAAACCCACTGTCGACGTTCGGGCGACCACTCTTCGAGTCAGCCGGAGCTTCCCGGCGGGTTCGAGGATCAGACGGCCGGCCCTTCGGCGCGGAGTTTGTCGACCTCGTTCATCGCCTCGCGGAGCTGGCCGAGCCACTCATCGCTGTGGGCCCCCACCAGCTTCACGCACCAGGCGAGCGCTTCCGATCGGGAGCGGGCGATGCCGGCGTCGACCAGCGTGTCGAGGACCCGACGCTCCGGCTGACGGAGCCGGGTCATCGCCGGGGCGGCGATGTGGGTAAAGAGCTGCTCGGTCTCGCCGATCCGAACGCCCCAGGCGACACTGCGGCCGTAGCGGCCCTCCATCTCCCGGGCGATGGCCATGCGCTCGTCGCGGGTCTCTTCCCGAAAGCGGCTGATCCGACCGGCGACCGCGGCTTCGCGGCCCCCCTCGTCGGTCGATTCGGGGGGGCTGAGCTCCCCGATGACGGTGATCTCTTCCCGGTCGATGATCACCTCGGGGGAGGAGACGAACCAGTCGTCGGGCAGGCGCCCCCCCAGCCACGCCTCGGCGTCATCGGCGCTCGGCAGGTCGGCCTGTTGCCAGCCGCCTCGCCGTCCCCGCCGGCCACCCGGGCCGCCCCGACGGCGGCCGAACTCTTCTCCGTGTGCATCTCTCATGCTGACTCCTCGTTTATTACTTGATTACAACATTACGGACACTACCGGAGGAACCACGGCAGTCGTACGCGGCGGGGGACGGGTCGGGTCGTTACCACTTTCCGGGCAGGTCAGGCATCAAGATGGCCCCGAAACCTCCAGCACCCCGGCCGCCACCAGGGCCACCCGGGCCTCGTCCACCCCGGAGACCCGTACCGCCGCGAAGCCGGCGGCGAGGGCGCCGTCGACATTGACGCGGTTGTCATCGAGGAACAGCACCCGGTCCGGTGACGGGCTGATCGCCCGGGCCAAGTACTCGAAGGCTTGCCGGTCGGGTTTGAGGGATCCGATCTGGAAGGAGAGAAATTGGGCCTCGAACAACCGGACCAACGGCCACTCCCTGAGGTGATCGTTCCAATGGAGCGAGTTGGTGTTGGAGAAGCACGCCACCGGAACCCGGGCCATCGTCTCTGCCACCAAGGACTCGGCTCCGGGGAGCGGTCCGGTCGGCCAGGACCGGAACTCCTCGAGAAACTCGGTCGGCGAGATCGGCAACTGCCAGTCGTCGACGACCCCTTGCGCAAACGAGTCGGCCGAACAGGCCCCGCTCTCGAAGCGTCGGACCCAGCCACAGGTCAACCACCGGTTCCAAAGCGCGTCGTCGCTGGAGATATCGGCGAGCCGGCGCAAGGCCGGCACCCCCTGCATCTGGAGCAGCACTCCTCCGAGATCGAAGACGACCATCTCGACTGGGTCGGCCATTGGCCACCCTACGTCGATGGGGTTCGGGGAGGGATTGACGGTAACTTGGCCTGGTGGAGGACGATTTCGTGCTGCTGGCCGGATCGGCGAGCCGGCACCTCGGGCAGGCCATCGCCGACTACCTGGGTCGCCCGCTCGGCGCCTCGGAGACTTTGCGGTTTTCGGAAGGGAACTTGTTCGTCCGGGTCCTGGAGAACGTCCGGGGCCGCGACGTGTTCCTGGTCCAGGGGACGGCCTTCCCGGCCAACGACAATTTCATGGAGCTGCTGTTCTGGATCGACGCCCTGAAGCGGGCCAGTGCCGCTTCGGTGACCGCAGTGATCCCGTATTTCAGCTACGCCAAGGGCGACAAGAAGGACGAGCCGCGGGTATCGATTCGGGCCCGGGTGTGTGCCGACTCCATCGAGGTGGCCGGAGCCGACCGGATCGTCACCCTCGATCTGCACGCCCCCCAGGTGCAGGGATTCTTCAAGATTCCCGTTGACGATCTCTACGCACTACCGGTGCTGTGCCAGGCGATCGCGGCCAAGGGACTGGAAGATCTGGTGGTGGTGGCCCCCGACGCCGGGTTCGCCAAGAAGGCCCGGGCCTGGGCCGACCGGCTCCAGGCTCCCACCGCCATCGCTGACAAACGCCGAGTCGATCATTCCGAATCGGCGGAGATCGTCGAGCTGATCGGCTCGGTGGAGGGCCGCACCGCCCTCATCGTCGACGACTTCACCATCTCTGCCGGCACCCTGGTCGCCGCCGCCCGGGTCCTCACCGAGCGGGGGGCGAAGTCGGTCTACGCGGCGGTGAGCCACGGGCTCCTGACCGCGGAGGCCAATCAACGCCTGGAGGACAGCCCGATCGTCCGCCTGTTCATCACCGACAGCGTCGAGACCCAGCCGGCTCCACTGTCCGCAAAGGTCGAAGTGGTGACGGTGGCTTCCCTGTTCGGCGAAGCCATCCGGCGGATCGCCAATCGGGAGAGCATCTCGGACCTCTTCCGGTAGGGGTCCGACCAGGGCCTGGCTAGGCCGCCGATCCGAAGAACTGACTGGACCCGAAGGTGAAAATTCCGCCGTCGTTGGCCACGAACCGGTAGCCGTTCCCACCCGGCGAGGCCTCCATGCCGGTGATCGGCCGGTTGAGGCGGAGCCCCCCGGTCGAGCCCTCGAACGGGGCCCCGCCGAAGGAGAAGATGCCGCCATCGGCGGCGACCAACCAGTAGCCGGCGTTGACCGGGTCCACCGCCATGCCCACCACCGCCTGGTTGAGCGGTGCCCCGCCCATCGATCCCCGGAACGGGGCATCGAAGGCGAACACCCCGCCGTCGGAGGCGACGATCCAATAACCCCCGGTGGCCGGATCGATGGTCATGCCGACGATGGGCGCGTTGAGGGTCAGACTCCCGGTGGAGCCGTGGAACTGGGCGTCCCCGACGGCGAAGATGCCGCCATCGGAGGCCACCATCCAATAACCCCGGCCGTCGGCGGTCGCCGCCATGCCCACGATGGGATGGCTCGGCGTCACCCCCCCCGCCGGAAGCGACCCGTAGAAACCGGCGTCGCCGAAGGCGTAGATGGAACCGTCACTGCCGACCAACCAGTAGCCATGGGCATCCGGGGTGGCGGCGATCCCCACGATGGGGGCCGGGGGCGGCGAGGACAGGGCTCCGTAACCGGTCGACACGAAGCCACAGGCGTCGACCTGCCCGGCGGTGTTGACGATCCAGTACCCCGCGTCGTCAGGGCCGGCGGCCATGCCGGTGACGCTGCCGGCGGGAAAGGGCGCACACGTCTGAGCGGCCCCGTAGTAGGTGTACGACGGCGGCGGGGGGTTGGCGTCGACCACCACCGAGGTGGAATTGGTCAGGTCGGTGCATTGGTTCGCCGAGGTCGGGGCGACCACGCCGTAGAAGAGGTCGATCAGGTTGTTGGCCACCGGGAGCACGAAGGGAGTCAACGCCGAGCAGCGTTGCACTCCGTCGACTTGGAGCACCGGGGACGAGGGTTGGCTCCAGCTCGTCGCCGATGGGGAGCTGGTTTCCCATATGTTGAACCGGGTCACATCGGTGATCAAGGTCTCGATCACGTTGAAGTACATGAACCACTGGGACCCGCTCTGGAACACGTCGGGATTCGCCATGCACTGGCCGCCCGAGCCCCGGTAGGCGGGATTCGAGGACAGCACATTCCGGTTGGCGTCGACGCTGGCTACCCCGATGATGCAGTCGGCGCCGTAGTAGACCAGCCAACGCTGGGCCCCCGACGGCTCCAGGACCACCGACGGGGAGGAGGCATCCAACCCGTAGGCATCGGTGAATATCAGCTGTTTGAATGACCCCCAGTTGGTGCCGTTGCTGGAAACCGCCGACCAGATTTGGGTGGTGCACCCGACGCCACAGGACAGCCCGGTGAAGAACATGGTGAACAGGAATGAGCCGCCCACCGAGGAAACGCTGACGGACGGATCGTTGACCTCGCTGATCCCGAAGGCGACCTGGGTGGGGACGATATTGGTGATCGGCGCCGACCACGGGCCGTTGGGGGTGGGGGCCGTCCGCTCGAAGATGGTGTCCAACTGACCGGAGTTGAGGGCTTGCTGGGTCTGCCATCCGCCGTACCACATGATGTAGCCCGAGCCGATGGGATTGGGGATGACGTCGGGGGAGTAGATGTCCCGACCGGTGAAGAGCTGGTTGCTGGCCGGCGCGGCGGCGGCCGGCCGCGACGACGTCAACTGGGTGACGACGGGGACGGCCAGCAACATGAGCACGGCCGTCGCCGACACCGTCAAAAGCCGCAACCGCTTTCGCATGACCCCCCCTGCGTTTGGAAAATGCAGCGTCACCCTAATAGGGATCGGCCGGGTCGGCCCTTCAGTTGAACGAGCGGATTTCGGCACCCAGGCACGAGGGCACCCGGCTCGGACTCGGCAACGACGGTCTCCTACCCCCCCGTCCTGCCGGATACACCCGGTCAAAGCGGCGAGGAGTCGCCAGCCGGCTTGACCAGCTGGCACTCCGCCCCCACACTTGTCCACAGGCCTACCGGGCCGGGGAGGGGATCGATGTCATGGGCACATGGAGCCGGGCCGAGCTGGAGTCGGAATTCGGGGCGTACCAACGCCGGGCCGAGGAGGCGGGCCGCACCGGGAACTGGAAGGAATGGGCAGGTCAGTTCACCGAAGACGCCACCTACATCGAGCACCACTTCGGGACGTTCAACGGCCGGGCGGCCATCGCCGAGTGGATCAGTTCCTGCATGTCGGAGTATCCAGGCAACGCCATGCCGGAATTCCCCATCGGGTGGTTCGTCATCGATGAGGAACGCGGTTGGGTGGTGTGCCAGGTCTTCAACCGGATGATGGACCCCGGGGATGGCACCGTGCACGAGGAGTACAACTTCACCCTGCTCAAATACGCCGGGAACGGCCTCTGGTCCTACGAGGAGGACGTCTACAACCCGATGCGGTTCGGGGCCATGGTGGGCGAGTGGGAAAAGGCGAAGGCAGCGGCCTCACCATCGTGATTCGTCGCCACGGCCCGGCGTTAAGAGAACCGGAGCTCGCCTGTTCGTCGAAGTCGATTCGCAATTTCCCCGTCTGATTCCTAGGGCCGCCGGTAATCGACCCGGCTGTTGGTTAGAAGCCGGCAGTAGGGACCATCGTTGGCTGCATTCGCCGGTATCCCCTGTCGTGTATTTGCCCAAGACTGACTCCTGCAACGACCACTTATGGTGACTTCTCGGTTACGCACCGACGCCTAAAAACAATTGCCGAAATATTGCCGAAATATTTCGCAAGGTCGCGCGGTGGCCCCCGTTCTAGGACTGGTGCAGAGGGAACACTGTGGTGTTTCGCTGCAGCCAGTGATGCTTCACACGGTTTCCCAGAGGGGTAGCCGCCTTGCGAACGAAGGGTGGGGGACGTGCGTAGGCATTCCGTCAAGATCCTGGCTCCGATCATGGCTCTGCTCAGCGTGGCGGGGTACCTCACCGTCGTGGCTACGCCAGCCAGCGCATCCCCCCCGCAAACCGCGGGCAGCGACGTCCCGGTGTGGTCCACCGGGTGGTCATGGACCTACAACCAGGTCGACACCATCAACGACCCGGGTACCGGGTACTTCCAGATCGACGAGAGCGTCACCTACACGGTGACCGGGCAAGCGGTGCACAACGGTTACAACACCTACGTCGAGAGCATCAACGGCACCGTCACCGGCGGCACCGGCACCGCCAGCGGCCAGACCCTTTCGAACATCAAGGGGACGGTGACCGGCACCCAGTGGCAACAGACTTCGAACCTGGCGCTGGTGGAGCAGGACCAGACCCAGGCCATCACCGGCACCGCCGCCGGTCTGGTGACGGTGACCATCAACTTCCAGGCCAACCAGGTGTCCACCCCGTCCTGGGTCAACGAGGACTTCCGTCTCCACAGCGGTGACACCTGGCTCGAGAACACCAACATCGCCGATACCGGCGTGGTCACCTACAACGCCGGCTCCTTCGGATCGGGGACTTCGCCCCTCAACAGTGTGCAGACGATCGATACCACTGCCACCGATACCGCCACGACCGCCAACCAGGCCATCGCCTCCAACATCCCGGTCGATCAGATCGCTTTCAATGACACCACCAACAACGCCAGAGACACCCAGGCGTGGTCGAACACGTACCACAACATCGTGGCTGACGACTTCGAGACCGGGGTCCCCGGCGGCGGCGCCTGCACCTCGGCGGCGACCGTCTCCTGTGCCGAGCTGACCAAGAATCTGGCCAGCGTCAGCACCCCGGCGCCATCGCTGACGGTGTCCGAAGCCGTCGTCCCCACTCCCACCGCCTGCGGCGGGGCTCCGGTGACGGTGTCGGGCAACCTGTCGACCGGCGCTTCCGGCGTCCCGGTGACCGTCACCCTTGACGAGCAGTCGTTGAGCCCGGGACAGTCGGTGGTCAAGAACGCCACCAGCGGTGCGGCCGGCGCCTACACCGCCAGTTTCACCGCCCCCAACACCCCCGACGGCCTCCAGAAGGGCGGCATCGGTGGCTCGTTCGCCATCTTCGTCAGCGGCGGTGGGGCGAACAACGCGTCCACCCTCGAAGTCCTGCCTCAGGACTGCACCACCATCGCCTACACCGGCGATACCTCCGGTCCCCCGGGCTCCAGCGCCAACCTGTCGGCGCTCGTCACTGATGTCGCCACCGGGCTACCGGTGAACGGCGCAGTCGTCACCTTCTCCCTGACCGGCCAGGTCGGCACCACTACCGGTACCACCGGTACCAATGGTGTCGCCACCGCCACCCTGACCGTGGTCGGCCCGCCCCGGGCGGCCACCGTCTCGGCCAGTTATGCCGGCGGACCGGCTGACGCCGCCAGTTCCACCTCGTCGCCGTTCCAAGTGACGTTCGACGCCACCAGCACCTCGCTGACCCCCTCGGAGCCCACGGCCACCGTCGGAGACAACGTCACCTTCACGTCCCAGGTCTCCAAGTTCGGGCCTTCGATCGCCGCTGCCCCGACCGGCACAGTCACCTTCACGGTGGATGCTGCCCCGCTGGGGTCACCGGTCACCATCTCGCCGGCGGGGTTGGCCACCAGTGCGGGTGACTCGGCCATGGCCATCGGCACCCATACGGTGGTCGCCACCTACTCGGGCGACGGGAATTACGCCGGGAGCACCCAGTCGATCCTCTTCGTGGTCCACAAGGTCCTGACGCCCTCCAGCACCACCCTGACGGCCGTACCCGGCACGTCGGTCTTCGGTCAGTCGGTGACCTTGACGGCGACGGTGGGTTCGACCGGAGGATCTCCGACCGGCTCGGTCGAGTTCCTCAACGGGACCACCAACCTCGGGGTCGTGGCCCTCCCCGCCTCGGGCCCGGACCAGGCCACCTTGGCGATCGGCAATCTCCCCACCGGGACCGACACGCTGACCGCCACCTACCTGGGAGACGGCTCGGTCAACTTTGCCCCCAGCACCTCGCCCCCGGTCCAGGAGACCGTCAATCCTGACGCCACCACGACCACCATCACCCCGTCCAATGCGTCTCCGGTCGTCGGTCAGGGAGTCACGTTCCAGATCGCCGTCGGCGCCAATGCCCCCGGCAGTGGCGCACCCGGCGGCACGGTCAGCCTCTCCATCGACGGATCGCCGGTCGGCGGAGCTCAGACCCTCTCCGGTGGCATCGCTTCGGTGTCGGTCGCCTCCCTCAACGCTGGTTCGCACACGGTGTCCGCCCAGTACTCGGGCGACCCCAACTTCGTCGCCAGCAACGCCTCGATCACCGAAGCGGTGACCCAGGCTCAGACGTCGACCGTGGTCATCTCGAGCGCCAACCCGTCGATCCAGGGTCAAGCCGTCACCTTTACCGCCACCGTCACCGCCCAGGCTCCGGGTGCCGGCACCCCGACCGGTCTGGTGACGTTCTTCAACAACGGGACATCGATCGGCTCCGCCTCTTTGGCCACCTCCGGCGGTCAGGACCAGGCATCGATCGGACTGGCCAATCTGCCACTGGGTTCCGGCCAGGTCATCACCGCCACCTATGCCGGTGACGCCAACTTTGTCACCAGTACCACCACCGCCGCCCAGTCGGTCACCCAGAATGTGGTTCCGGCCCCGCCGGTGTTCGATACCGCCACCGCGCTGACCGCGTCGACCAACCCGTCGACCTACGGCCAGTCGGTCACCTTCAACGCGGTGATCTCGGCGGTGGCTCCCGGCGGTACCCCGACCGGAACCGTCCAGTTCTCGATCGATGGCACCAACCTGGGATCCCCGGTCAGCCTGGACGCCACCGGCACCGCGGTGAGCCCCGCCGTCTCCAGCCTCACCGCCGGCGGCCACACCATCATCGCCGCCTACAGCGGGGACCTCAGCAGCCCGACCGAGGGCTTCGGCGCCAGCGGCCAGGTGCTCTCCCAGTCGGTGAAGCAGTCGGCCACCGCGGTGGCAGTCACCTCCTCGGCCAACCCGGCCGTCTACGGCCAAGCGCTCACCTTCGGCGCCAACCTCACCGCGGTGGCCCCCGGGATAGGGACCCCGGCCGGATCCGTGCAGTTCGTCCTCAACGGGAACAACCTCGGAAACCCGGTGACCGTCTCAGGCGGCAGCGCCAGTGTCGTCCAGAGCGCACCGCTCAACCCGGGCAACTACACCGTCTCGGTCATCACCTCCGGTGACCCGAACTTCTCCGGCACCACCGGGTCGACCTCCTTCGTGGTCTCCCTGGTCGGGACTGCGTCGACGCTCACGGTGTCGCCGAACCCGGTGGTCTACGGCAATGCGGTGACCTTCACCGACACCGTGGTGCCGACGGCAGGGCCGGGGACACCTCCGGCCGGCATCGTGCAGTTCTTCGACGGCGCCACCCTGCTCGGGCAGTCAGCGCTGGCGACCGCCTCGGGCGCCCAGCGGGCCACCTTCTCCATCAGCACCCTCCACGGCGGGGTCCACAGCATCACCGCCGTCTACCAGGGCAACCCGTTCTACGCCGGCAGCACCTCCGCCCCGGTGCAGCTGACGGTGAACAAGGCACCGACCTCCATCGTCGGCACCGCCTTCATCAACATCGCCATTCTGCCCTCCTACCGGGTGCTCAGCGCCACCCTGACGGTGACCTCCACCGGTGCGCCCATCGCCGGTCAGGTGATCAGGTTCACCGCCGGTGGAACGCCGCTCTGCACCGCAGTCACCAACGCCAGCGGTAAGGCAGTGTGCCTCTACCTCGGCTCGGTGGTTCCGGTGGTGCTGGCGCTCGGCTACCAACTCACTTTCGATCCCACCATTGACTACGGGGGTTCCACCAACAACGCCGGCATCATCGGTTGAGCCACGGTGACTCAGCGCTCATTCAACCACCCGTCCTTTTGACCGGTTCGCCGGCCAGCCTCATGCCTGTTCCCAACCACGCTGCATTTGCCGAAGGAGACAAAGATCGTGCGTAAAGCCCTTGCAGGCATCACCAGTGTTGCGCTCGTCACCGGACTCATGCTGTTGGCGCTGGCGATTCCCGCCGGTGCCGCCATCACCACCCCGACCGCCAACCAAACCGTGTCCGGCGCGGTGACCATAACCGACAACGGCGCCCAGAGTGGCGGCCAGATCGTGACCTTCTTGGGCGTCACCATCACCTCCTGCAGCGGGTCCACCACCACCATCGTGACAAACTCCGCCAATACCACGGTGTTCGCCCCCGCCGGTGTCTCCTCCACCGCCGGCAGCATCCCCCAGACGGTGACCTGGAACAGTGACAGCTTCCCCAACGGCACCTACACCATCAAGCCCAGCGAGGTGAAGAAGAGCAACTCGTGTCTCACCACGACGACCACCACCACTCCCCAGATTGTGGTCACCCTCAACAACCCCGGCGCGCTGGTCTACGGCGGGGTGACCACCGGAGCCCCCGGCACCACCGCCGCCGTCAAAGCGACCCTTACTGACGCCCGTGGCGTCGCCGCCCCCGACGGGCAGACGGTGACCTTCTCGCTCAGCAATGGGAGCGGGTCCCCGTCGGTCGTCACCGGCACCACCACGGCCGGGGTGGCCACGGCCAACCTCCCCATCACCGGGGTTCCCCGCAATGCCACCCTCACGACCTCCTACGCCGGAGGCTTCTACGGGGCCACCTCGGTGAATACCGCCTTCACGGTCACCCCGGACCCGACCACCGCCGCGGTGAGCTCGAGTGTCAACCCGACGGTGTTCGGCCAGCCGACCACCTTCACCGCCCACCTGGCCTCGGCCGTCTCCGGGGTGACCTTCGACAACGGCGGGACCGTCCAGTTCGCGGTCAGCGGGACCAACTTCGGCGCTCCGGTGGCGATCTCGGGTGGGACAGCCTCCCTCACCGATGCCGCCATCCCCGTCTCGGCATCGCCGGCGTCGGTGACCGCCACCTACAGTGGCGACCCCAACTTCTCGGGCTCTTCCGGTTCGCTGTCGGGCGGCCAGGCGGTGACCCCGGCGGCGACCACGCTGGCGTTGGTCGGATCCCCGACCGGCTCCACCAACTTCGGTGAGTCCGTCGACTACACCGCGACCGTCACCGACGCCACCGGAGTGGGGGCGCCGAACGGCACCGTTTCCTTCACCGAGACGATCTCGGGGGGGAGCACTCAGAACATCGGTGGAGCCGTCACCCTCACCCCGGTGCCCGGCTCCCCCCAGCAGAGCGCGGCCACCAGCGCCTCCATCGCGGTCCTGACCCCCGGCACCTACACGATTGCCGCCGTCTTCCACCCGACCAACACCAACTTCGCGACCAGCAACTCGTCGTTGAACCAGATCGTCACCAGCGCCGGCACCATGATCACGGTGACCTCCACCGCCAATCCCTCGGTGTTCGGCCAGCCGGTGCAGTACACCGCCCAGGTCAGCGCCACCCCCCCGGGATCGGGTACACCCACCGGGTCGGTGAAGTTCCAGATCGGTGATGACGGGTTCAGCAACACCCAGACCCTCAGTGGCGGCCAGGCCACCAGTAGCGCCGACGCCGGGTTGGCTCCCGGCAGCCACACGGTGTCGGTGGCCTACACCAACACCGATGGGAACTTCTCCAGCACCTCGGTGTCCTTCAGCCAGGTGGTCGACCAGGACCCGACCACGACGACAGTGACGACCTCGCCCAACCCGACCGTCTTCGGCCAGCCCGTCACCTTCAGCGCCTCGGTCGCCGCCGACGCCCCGGGAGCCGGAACTGCCACCGGGACGGTGGAGTTCCAGATCAACGGGCAGAACTATGAGTCCGACTCTCTGAGCGGAGGCTCGGTCAGCGCCACCCCCGACGCCGCCCTGGCGCCCGGGACCTACACGGTGACGGCCATCTACAGCGGGGACCCGAATTTCGTCACCTCGACCGGGACCGCCAAACACGTCGTCAATCAGGACCCGACCACCACCGGGGTGACCTCTTCGGTCAGTCCCTCCGTCTTCGGACAACCGGTGACCTTCACGGCCACCGTGTCCGCCAACGCCCCGGGGGCGGGTACCCCGACCGGGAGCGTGACGTTCCTCGACGGAGGCACTCCGCTCGGCACCCAAGCCCTCAACGGGGTGGCCGGGAATGACCAGGCCTCCATCACGGTGTCCTCCTTGTCGGTCGGCACCCACGCCATCAGCGCGGTCTACGGAGCCGATGTCGACTTCCTGACCAGCACCGGCACCGTGACTCAATCGGTCAACCAGGACCAGACCACCACGACGGTGACCCCGAACGGGGCGGTCGTCCAGGGTCAACCGGTTTCCTTCAACGCCACCGTCGCACCGGTGGCTCCGGGAGCCGGGACTCCCACCGGCACGGTGAAGTTCACCATCAACGGCGCCCCCCTGGGTACGCCGGTCGTCGTCACCGGCGGCCCTTCCGGGTCGGTGGCCACCAGCGCCTCGATCTCATCGCTCAATCCGGGGACCTACACCCTGACTGCGACCTACTCGGGTGACAACAACTTCCTGACCAGCGCGGGGACCTCGGGCCAGCCGGTGACCGTCGCCCAGACCACCACCACCCTGGTGGTGGCGCCGAATCCGGTCCAGCTCGCCCAACCCCTGACCCTGACGGCCACGGTGGCCCCGGTCGCACCGGGAACCGGCACGCCCACCGGCAGCGTCGACTTCTTCAACGGGACCAATCTCCTCGGCTCCGGGACCCTGAGTGGCGGAACCGCCTCCCTCACGCTTTCTTCGCTGAGCCCCGGCGCCCACAGCCTGACGGCGTCGTACCTTGGTGAGGCCGACTACGCCGCCAGTTCCTCGGCGGCGGTCTCGGAAACCGTCGGGCTCATCCCGACCACTACCGCGGTGACCAGTGGGCCCACCCCGTCGAGCTTCGGCCAGCCCGTGACCCTGACCGCCACCGTCGCTCCGGTTGCCCCCGGCACCGGGACCCCGACGGGGGCGGTGAGCTTCTACAACGGGTCCACCCTCCTCGGCACCGGAACTCTGGCGGCCGGAACCGGAGGAGACCAGGCCTCCCTGGTTGTCTCGTCCCTGCCGGTCGGTTCGAACGCCATCAGTGCCACCTACTCGGGTGATCCCAGCTACGGGACCAGCAGCACCACCCACTCCGCCACCCAGGTGGTGGGAGCGGCGGCGACGAACCTGACGGCCACCCCGTACACCCAGCAGGGTGTGGTCTCGGCCACCCTCACCACGGCGTGGGGACCGGTCGTCGGCCAGCCCCTGTTGATCCAGACCGGTTCGGTCGCCCAACATGACCTGCAGACGATCTGCACCGCCAACACCGACGCCAGCGGCACCGTCACCTGCACCGGTAGCAGCTTCAACATGGCGGTCAACAATGGCTACAACGTGACCTATGCCGGCAGCACCAACTACAAGCCCTCCACCGTCCACGGCACCTAGGAGCACGGAATCGGGGGTCAGCCGAATCGCCGACCCCGACACTCACTGATCGACCCCACACTGGCACCTTCGGGTGTGCAGTCATAACGTCAGGGTCAGGCAGGTCGGAGGGCGATCGAGGAGGGGCGACAATGGCTCCCGAAACGATGAAGGCGTGGGCGGTGGGTACTCCCGGCCCGGTCGACTCCAACCCCCTCCGGCGCATCGAGCGGTCGGTACCGGTGCCGGGGCCCGGCCAGGTCCGGGTGCACGTGCGAATCTGCGGGGTGTGCCGCACCGATCTCCATCTGGCCGAGGGCGACCTGGCTCCCCGACATGAGCTGATGATTCCCGGCCACGAGGTGGTGGGGCTGGTCGACGACCTCGGGGCGGGCTGCACCCGCTTTCAGCTGGGTGACCGGGTGGGAGTTCCCTGGCTGGCCCACACCTGTGGGATCTGCCCGTTCTGCCTGGCCGGCCGCGAGAATCTGTGCCTCCGGCCCCGGTTCACCGGCTGGGATATCGACGGCGGCTACGCCGAGTACGTGGTGGTGGAAGAAGGGTTTGCCTATCCGGTGCCGGACATCTTCAGCGATGAAGAAGCTGCCCCGCTGCTCTGCGCCGGCATCATCGGCTACCGCGCCCTCCGGAGGTCCCAGCTCCCCCCGGCGGGCCGGCTCGGTATCTACGGATTCGGCGGGTCGGCCCACCTGGCGGCCCAGATCGCCTTGGCCGAAGGGGCCCGGGTACACGTGATGACCCGCGGGGCTGAGGCCCGCGAGCTGGCGCTCGAACTGGGGGTGGCCAGCGCCCAAGGGGCGGACGACCCGCCTCCGGAACCGCTCGACGCCGCCATCCTCTTCGCCCCGGTCGGCACCCTGGTCCCTCCCGCCCTGGAAGGCCTCGATCGTGGCGGGACCCTCGCCATTGCCGGGATCTACCTGTCGGACATCCCTCCTCTCAACTACGAGAAGCACCTGTTCGAAGAGCGATCGCTGTGCAGTGTCACCGCCAATACCCGCCACGACGGGAACGAATTCCTCGACATCGCGGCCCGCATCCAGATACGGGTCACCACGACGGCCTACGGCTTCGATCGGGCCGATGAGGCCCTCGCCGACCTGGCCCACGGCCGGGTAAACGGGGCGGCCGTCCTGGTCAACACCCCCGGCTGGTAGCCGCCGATTGAACCCTCTGGGTTCCGTGGTGACCCATGTCGGTCGCTCATGACACGACAGTTTTCATGGAGTTCATCTCAATGTTCCGCAACGTCTAGCTATCGTTCAGCACACCCCAATTGGACAGTGAGGATCTGCGAGCGATGACGACCCAAGCGCCCACCAATGTCCCTCCGATCGGCGATTGGAACCGCCTCCTCGACCAGCGCGTTGCGGTGGTGACAGGCGGAGGGGAGGGTATCGGAGCCGCGATCGCTCGCCTCTTCGCCGAGCACGGAGCATTGGTCGAAATCGCCGAGGTGGATGGTGAACGAGCCGCGAGGGTGGCGGCGTCGATCGGGGGCGCCGGCGGGTCGGCCCGAGCCCATGTCCTCGACGTCACCGACGATGACTCGGTGGCTGCCTTCGCCCTCGACGTATTGGCCACTCACGGCCGAGTTGATGTGATCGTGAACAATGTCGGTGATTACCGGCCTTTGGTCCGGTTTCCGGAATCGACGCCCGAATCGTGGAAGGCGATGTACGACATCAACCTTCGTCACGTCTTCGCGGTCACGCACGCATTTATTGGTTCGATGATCGAGCAGGGGAGCGGGTCAATCGTCAACATTCATTCCGTGGAAGGGATGCGCGGCTATCCCGGCGATCCTGTCTACGGCGCCATGAAGGCGGCGGTCGCACACTTCACGACCTGTCTCGCTGTCGGTCTCGGCCGCAATGGGATCCGGGTCAACGGCATCGGACCCGATCTCACCCAGACCCCTCAGGTCGACTACCTCGCCGGCTCCGAGCAGTCAGAGCCCTTGTGGCCGTCGTGGGCACCGGTGGGCCGGCTTGGCTGGCCCGAAGACCAGGCTCGGGCGGCGTTGTTTCTGGCTTCAGACCTCTCCAGCTTCGTGACGGGTCACAACATCCCGGTCGACGGCGGCACCAAGGCCGGGAGTGGCTGGTTCTATTCGCCGGCGGCCCATCGCTTCACCAATCGCCCGACGACGCTCTAGGCAGTGGTCCTTCGGGTCCTGCGCAACCACCCCTAGAGAGGGCAGTACCGAGTGATTGTCGGGAAGCAATAGGAATCAATGAAGTCCAACTCAAAAACCAACGGATAGTAGACGCCCTCGACCGCGGACACGGTATTGGCCAAAGTCGCCGCGTAGACCGCTTCAAGTTGGGCGATCGTCGGGCCGAGCGGATCGGTTGGTGCTGCTGCAGCGGTGGCCGCACCCGCCGAGCCAGGTGAGCCTAGGACCGCGGCCGCGGGCACCCCGAGGGCCATGCAGGAAACAAACAGCGCTGTGACCACCCGCCGTACTAGCCGGTTCTTTCGGATGCTTTGCCTGGTCATGGATCTCCCTCCCTAGGTTCACGCCTTCCGAGGAGAAAACGGCCAGAGAGGGCCATTCTTGCGTTGTCGATGAAGAATGGTGAATAGTCGTGGCTTGCCTCCACTGACAATTGCCGGATAAGGCCAGCGACGGTGGCACCTCCTGACCCAAATGTGCCGGTTTGCAATGGGCAGATAACCAGCGCTGATCCGGCGTTCGGAGCCACGACCCGGGGACTTGCAAGGCGAGGACCCCCCACCCTTCTGATTCGCAATGATCTTGTTGACCGTCTGATACGCGATGACTTTGCTGACCGGTAGACGTCAATTAGAAGACAGGCCGGGTTGCCAGAAAGGAAGACGCAATGGAGATCATCAACTTGGGTGCGACGGATGGGCTGCCCCCAGTGAACTGGGCGAACGTCGTCGAAATGCTCGATGCCGGATCGCCCCCGGCTCCCGACGCTCATAACGCTCGCACGACTTGGCTCTCGACAGTGAACGAGGACGGGAGCCCGCACGTGACTGCTGTCGGTGCCCTCTGGCTGGACGGAAGCTTCTGGTTCCAGACCGGATCGGGTACCCGGAAGGGCCGCAACGTCGCCCGTGACCAGCGCTGCTCGATCGCGGTGTCGATTCGCGACGCAGATGTCGTCGCCGAAGGGAGAGCAGAGCGGGAGACCGACCCGGTCACGCTGACGCGCCTCGCCAAAGCGTGGGCGGATCAGGGGTGGCCCGCCGAGCTGGATGAGACGGGGACGGGTATCACCGCCCCGTTCAACGCGCCGTCGCAGGGC
>DATARI010000142.1:0-5430 GCA_036264255.1 Acidimicrobiales bacterium
CGGCCGGCTGGGAGATCTCCGCCCCTCCGCTCGGCTCGTAGACCAGGACCGGTTCCCCGAGGCCCCGGAGCCGGAGCTCCCCGCCCACCAGCCACGACTGCGCTTCAGCCCCGGCCCGCGATACCGCTTCCTCGCTGGCCAGGACCCGCCCGAGTCGGTGCTTGGCCTCGTCGGTGAGTCGGGCGGCTTCGTTGACAGGCGTCCCGATCACCGTGTACTCGTAGCGCCGCTCGTCGCCGATGTTCCCGGCCACCACGGCCCCGGCGGAGACGCCGATGGCCGCGTCCAGCTCGGGATTGGCGGCGGCCAGACCGAGCAGCTCCCGCCGGAGGACCCGAGCCGCCCGCAGCGCCCGCACCGCGAAGTCGTCCTGCGACACCGGGGCTCCGAACACACAGAGGGCGCCATCACCCTCGAACTTGTTGACCCAGCCGCCCTCGGCGGCAACCACGGTGACCACGGTGGCGAAGAACTGGTTCAACAGGTCGACGACCGCCTCGGGAGGACGGCTCTGGGCGAGGCTGGTCGAGCCGATGACATCGACGAAGATGACGCCAACCTCGCGTCGCTCACCGCCGAGCGCAACGTCTCCCTGCTCGAGGGCCTGGCGAGCCACCTCCTCCCCGACGTGCCGGCCGAACAGGTCTTGCAGGGTTCGCCGTTCGCGGAGTCCAAGGACCATCTGGTTGAAGCCGGCCTGAAGGAGTCCGAGTTCGCCCCCGTCGTCGACATCGACCTTGATGTCGATGTCGCCCCGTTGCACCCTGCCGACCGCCTGCCGCAGCTCGAGCAGTGGCGTCACCAGGGAACGGCTGGCCACGTAGAGCACCAGTGATCCGGCCACCAGCCCGGCGACGACGATGAACCAGATGGCGGCGGCACTGGGCGGCTCGTCGGCCGGCCGTCCGATGAAGCTGAGCCCGATCATCAGCAGGAAGACATCGGCCCCCACCGCCCAGGAGAGCATCAGCTTGGTCCGCACCCCGGGGGCGATCACGCATTCGGGGACGTTGCCGGCCAGGGCCCGGGCGGTGATCGGCCGGATGGTCCACTCGACCAGCAGATAGGTCAGGCCGCAGGCGGTGAGGCCGCCGAGCAGGATGGAAAAGGCGACTCGCATCGTGCTGGCGGCATCGTGGTTGGTGCTGTTCAGCACGGAGAAGATGACCGCGGCGCCAATCCATCCGAGCATGGATCCGGCCGCCAGGTGCCAGGGCAGGGCGAGAGTCGACCGTTGCTCTGCGGTCGTCGGTGACCGCTCCTCGACCAACCAGGTGGTGACTCGTTTGGTGAGGCGGGAGAACGTCCAGCCGGCCAGCAGGACGGTGACGGGCAGGTAGATGGCCAAGGTGATGAGGTCGACCCGCCCGAATCCATGCTGACCCTTGATGTGGGCGTTGGTCAATGCTCCAGAGGCGGAGGCGAGGAGGGCGCCGGTGATGTGGGCCGCGGAGATCCGGACATTGAGTCGGCGGCCTACCCGTTCAAGTATTTCCGACCCGGAAGACTCCTCGGTCATGGCCACAGCGTACGACTCCCGCCGCCGCGGATCAGAACGAGACGCCTCCAAGGGCGGCCCGGGGGTCGCTGGTCCGGACGACGTCCTTCCCCAACGGGGCGATGGCCACCGCCGCCAGCTTGAAGTTCCCGACCCCGAGGGGGATCCCGATGATGGTCACGCAGAGCAATATTCCGAGCACCAGGTGGGTGACCGCGATCGCGAGTCCGAAGAGCACGAGCCAGATGACATTGCCGATCACCGACGCGGTGCCGGCATCCGGCCGTCGGACCACCGTTCGGCCGAACGGCCACAGCACGAAGGCGGCGAGACGGAAGGAGGCGATACCGAACGGGATGGTGATGATCAGCACGCACATGAAGACGCCGGCCACCGCGTAACTCGCCGCCAGCCAGATCCCCGCCAACACCAGCCACAGGACATTGAGGATGGTCCTCACCTGGTCAGTCTCCCATCCGACCGAACCGACAGCCGGATGGGATCACCGGTTGACGGCGACGACGGCGTACCGGGGCGGAACCCCGAGCAGGCGCTCGACCCCGGAAACCGACAGCAGCTCGGCCCACTCCACATCGCGGAGCCGCTCGAGCTGCGGCGCGTGCCAGCCGGCCCGCCCGGCAATCTCCACCGAGAGGGACGGATCCATGCTCGCGGTGACCAGCGGGAGGCCGGCCCGGATGCTGTCGGGATACTCGCTGTGGTGGTCGGGCGGCCGCCCCTGCCGTTGATGGAGCCAGCCGCGAACCCGGGCCCGGCCCGGTGACTCCCGCATGTGGCCGATCGAGATGAGCCGCCCCCCGGCCGTTACCGCGGTTCTCCAGGCGACCAGAGCCTTCTCGGGATCGGGCAGGGTCCAGAGCAGATGGCGCTCCATCACCACGTCGTAGTGCCCGGACGGCGCCCCGTCGGCGGGTCCCTCCACCGTCTGGATGGCCAGACCCTCGGCGGCGGCGGCCGGGTGGAGCTTGGCCAGCATGCGTCCCGACAGCTCGACGGCGGTCACCTGGTGGCCCAGCCGGGCGGCGATCAGACTGAGGAACCCGGTGCCCGCCCCGCAGTCGAGTACCCGCGACGGCGCCGCCGGCAACAGGCGGGCGATGGCCGCCGTCCAGGCGGCTCGCTCCGCCGGGCGACGGGGTCGGTGGGTGGCCGAGTTGTCATAGGTGGCGGCGTCTTCGTCCCACCACGCTCGGATCTGGTCCTGGAGGGCCATCGAACCGCTCGCCGCCACGTCAGCTGGTGAAGCCGTACTGCTGGTGGGGACCCATCACCGCGCACTCGAACATCCCGTAGCCGACCTTCCCCTCGCAGGTGAACTTGGCGGCGTACTCGGTCAGCCCCCAGTCCATGTAGGTGGCGTCGGCCGGGGGGATCTGCTGACCCTGGACCACCAGTTCCCCCTGGTACATCCCGTGCTTCCAGTCGGGCTCGAGCCCGTACCCGGTCCCCAGCAGCAGCGGGAAGGGCAGCAGGGTCTCCACCTCCACCTCGGCGGTCTTTCTCCCCCGGGCGCCGAAGTAGGAGAGGGTGGCGCCGACCACCCGGCGGGTGCCGGGGGCAAAGCGGAGGTCGTGCTCGGGCCGTCCCAGCCATTCGGGCTCCCGTCCCGAACCCACCGGGAAGGCCCGGTGGGCGTCGCTCATGATCCGCTCGCCATCCGGCCGCTCCTGGATGATGGTGACCATGGCGTGGTCGTCGAACCGGACCGGCGCGTAGATCCAGAAGAACCCGGCCCCGGTGTCGGTGACCCGGATCCCGGGATGCTCGGCCTCGCCCACCGGCCGCACCCCCCACGATCGGTCACGAGAGCCCCACCAGCGGTCGGGGGTGAGGTTCAGTTCCCGGTCGCCCAGCTTCAGCGTCCCGGTCCACGACCCGGTCTGGGCGAACCGGGTGGAGTCGAAGGTCACCCGGGTGAACTGGCGATCGAAATGCCGGGACTCGAGGAGCGCCTCGGAGAACCCGTCGTAGACGGCGTCGAGCTCGATCCCGTGCTCGTTCGGCTCCACCACCACCCGCACCCGCTTGAGGCCCTCTTGCACCTCCACCCGGATCGGGCCGACCGAGGCGTCCATCCGATCGGCGCCGAGGGTCCGGGACGACCGGATCACCCGGTGGTCGTCTCCCCACAGCACCGAGACGAAGGCATCGGCGACGCTGAGGTTCGGGTAGTGGCCCACACCGATGACCGCGAAGAACTCCTGGTCGGTGCCGTGGACGTCGCCATTGCCGTGGATGTTGAAGTAGTAGCGGTCGTAGAAATTCCGGTCGGAGGTGCCGACGTACCGCATGGGCTCGGAGATCTGGTGGACGGGGTAGTCGTCGAGAGGGGAGAGCACAATCGGGAGCGTATCGGCTGCCGGGAAGCCGGGTCGGGCCAGCCCGCACCCCCGGTTGTCCCCTCCCGGCCCCTCCTGACTACGATCGGTACTGAGTAGAACCGGTTCCATCCAGGGAGGGCCCATGAAGTCGTACGACCGTCTGTTCATCGGAGGGGACTGGGTCGACCCGTCCTCGTCAGCCACCTTCGAGGTGGTCTCACCCTCGAGCGAGGAACTGGTGGGCCGGGTCCCCGAGGCCCAGAACGCCGACATCGACAGGGCGGTGGCCGCCGCCCGGGAGGCGTTCGATCACGGGCCCTGGCCGCACATGGCCCCGGCCGAGCGGGCGCTGGTGCTCAGCAAGGCCGCCGACGCCATCCGCAACGACATGCAGGGCATCTCCGAGTTGATCTCCAACGAGATGGGCTCGCCGGTGTCGTGGGGAACCCTGGCCCAGGTGCTGGCCCCGACCATGATCATGGACTACTACGCCGGCCTCGGTTCGAGCTTCGAGTTCGACACGGTGAAGGACGGGCTCCTCGGCCCGGTGATGGTGGCCAAGGAGCCGGTCGGGGTGGTGGCGGCGATCACGCCGTGGAACGTGCCCCTGTTCCTGGCCGCCGCCAAGCTCTCCCCGTCGTTGCTGGCCGGTTGCACCGTGGTGTTCAAGCCGGCGCCGGAGACACCACTCGACGCCAACGTGCTGGCGGAGATCCTGGCCGAGGCCGGGCTGCCGAAGGGGGTCCTGAGTGTGGTGCCGGCCGGCCGGGAGGTCGGTGACTACCTGGTCAACCACCCCGGCGTGGACAAGGTGTCCTTCACCGGCTCCACCGCCGCCGGTCGGAAGATCGGAGCCGCCTGCGGGGCCAATCTCAAGCGGGTCAGCCTAGAGCTGGGCGGCAAGTCTGCCGCCATCCTGCTAGACGACGTGGACCTGACCACCGCCATTCCCTTGATGATGCCCAACGCCATCATGAACAACGGCGAGGCGTGTATCTCGCTGACCCGGATCCTGGCTCCGCGGGACCGGTACGCCGAGGTGAGTGACGCGCTGGTCGAGTCGGTCCGGGCCATGAAAGTCGGGGACGCCCTGGATCCGGCCACCGAGGTCGGCCCGCTGGTGGCCGAGCGCCAGCGGGACCGGGTGGAGAGCTACTTCCGCATCGGGGAGGAGGAAGGGGCGAAGCTGGCCATCGGCGGCGGTCGTCCCGAGGGCCTCGACAAGGGTTGGTTCGTCGATCCCACCGTGTTCCTCGACGTGGACAACTCCATGCGCATCGCCCAGGAGGAGATCTTCGGCCCGGTGCTGTCGGTCATCCCCTACGACGACGAGGCCGATGCCGTCCGGATCGCCAACGACTCCGACTACGGGCTCTGCGGCGCGGTCTACACCGGTGACAACGACCGCGGGCTGAACGTAGCCCGGCAGGTGCGCACCGGCACGTACATGGTCAACTCCAACGTCCCCATCGACTTCTCGTCGCCGTTCGGCGGCTACAAGGACTCCGGCGTGGGCCGCGAGTTCGGCGAGGACGGCCTCGAGCTCTTCCTGGAGAAGAAGACGATCAACCTGCCGGCCGGCTTCACCCC